>JARGOD010000089.1 GCA_029210205.1 Verrucomicrobiales bacterium
ATCCAGACCGATGATTGGCAACCAAAAACACGATACTCATCGGTCTCCTCGTTCTCCCCTATCGGAGGGAGCCTCTTACTGAGATCGATCAGGAACTGATACTTCGCGTCAAGATCAGGCAGGTAGCCCATCGTTTCGGCGATGTCCTCAAAATCAGGCAACTGCTGTGTCTCGGCGCTCATGGTATTAGGAAGTTTCGACGCACTTTAGCCGGAAAGCATCGTCTTTCAACGATACGGTTCCGGCCGTCACCGGTCTGCACTTCCTAGAGAGTTTTCAACCGAATGCGTCGATACTCCATCTGACCACGATCTCCTTCGAGCCCGATAGGTCCTGTTTCCGGAATCTCCATCTCATCGGTAAGCAACTCACCGTTGCAGGTCGCATGAGCAATTCCGTCTCTCACCGTAACGATCAGCTCATTCCAGTCCTGCGGCTTGTAGTTTTTTAGATCAAAGTAGGGACCGGCAAGCGGGTAGTCGCGACATTGCAATTGGGGCTTCCGGATAAAGACTCCACTGTCGGCATTCGGAGTTGCGCGGAATTCCATCTTCAACACAAAATCTTCGCCGAATTCCTCCGTCGTCCAGAGCTGCTGAATACGTCGCCCCTCCGCCGGAGTCATCACGACAAGGCGACCGTTGATGGCAGCGTAGCGTCCGTCATCACTCTCGGTTTTCCCATCGAAAGATACGTCCTCTTTGATTTCGACAAAGATCGGCATGTCGGGACGCGGATTCTTTGGTTTCTTTCGCGGAGGCGTCACGCGATAACCCCAGCCCGTGAGATCTTTCCCATTGAAGAGACTGACGAAGCCCTCTTCGATTTCAAAAGCATCAGCTTCCGTTTCAACAAAACCGAGAGTCGCGAGAACTGGCTGAATCGCTGCCGCCCAACGTGCGTAGCCAGCCGGGTTCAGGTGAAGAAGGTCTTTGAACCAAGTCGGATCGGCATCACCCTCTTCATTCGCAAAAAGTGTCCAGGTATCAAGCACCGTAATCTGCGGATCCCCTTTGGCGACCGCATCAAAGAGAGCATTCACCTCATCTATCGTTTCACGTGGTCGATTCTTCTCCGCAGAGCTCGGAAACATCCGGCAGAGCACGATCGGCATCTCGGGATTGTGAGACTTCATCGCCGCGATGATTTTCTCAAAATTTCGCCCAATCGCTTTGGGAGCAACATCGACCTCGATGTCATTTGTCCCCATGAGCATGACGACCGCACCGGGATTCAAAGCGAGAACATCTTCCTCCAGACGAATCAGCATGCCACGAGTTGTGTCACCACCGATCCCGCGGTTCGCGAGCTTGGCCCCTTCAAAGTTCCCTTTGAAATCCTTTCCCCACCCCTGAGTGATCGAGTCTCCAAAGAAAACGACCGCCCCCTGGTCTTTCTCCACTTCTTTCGACCAACGCTCCCGATATTCCGGCCAGCGCGTTGCGTAACCGGTATAACGGCGTAGAAGCCCTTCCCCTGCGTAGTCTTTCTCCTCATCCACTGATGGAAGCTCGAAAGACTTAGATTCTTCAGCAAGAAGACTACTGGAAAACAGGGTCGCCAAAGCGGCAATGATCGGGAATTTCATGGCGAAAAATTACAAAATCCGGACGACTTGTCTACCCCTGCAATGCGCCCAAGGGAAATCGTGACAGGCAGAACGGGAGGATTGATGATTCCTGAGTATGAGGATTTCAAAACTCGCTCTCTTTATCTGCACAGGACTCCTGACACTTTCGGGTTACTCCGGCGCAGCGGAACGCCCTAACGTTCTCATGATTTCGATCGACGATCTTAATGATTGGATAGGCTGTCTCGGTGGTCACCCCAATGCGATCACTCCAAACCTCGATGCACTCGCCGGAAGCGGCCGGAATTTCACGAACGCCCATTGCTCCGTCCCTGTTTGCTCGCCCTCGCGGGTGAGCGTGATTTCAGGACTCAGCCCGATGACATCCGGAAGCTACGAACTTGGTCCAGCTTACGAGAACATTCCGCGACTCGACGAAGTTCCGACAATGCAGGGCTTCTTCAAATCTCACGGCTACACGACACTGAGTGGTGGAAAAATTTTGCATCACAATTTTCGCGGACGTCTCGCTGCTGACATCGACCGCATCCTTCCCCCCTCAAAGAAAGGTGGACCACGTCCTGAGAAGCCATTCCAGTCGAAGCCGCCCTGGGACTGGGGAGCCTTTCCGGAAAAAGACGAGGAAATGTACGACTACCAACTCGCCGAAGCCGCTGCAGCGGAACTCGGCAAAAACCATGAGAAACCCTTCTTTCTCTCCGTCGGACTCTTCCGTCCCCACGTTCCCATGTATGCTCCTCAGAAATGGTACGATCTCTACGATCCTGACACGATAACGATGCCTGACGCGGATCCTGACGACATGCTCGATGTTCCGGATAACTTCCAGTACCAAATGTACGTCGCACCCACTCTAACCGAGATACAGGAAGCCAACCAGTGGCGCAGCCTCGTTCATGCGTTTCTTGCAAACACCAGTTTTGTCGACCACTGCCTCGGTGTCGTCCTCGAAGGACTGGAAAACGGCCCGAACAAAGACAACACCATTGTCGTTCTTTGGAGCGATCATGGATTTCATCTCGGTGAGAAACAGAAGATTGCAAAACGCACTCTCTGGGAAGAATCGACCCGGGTTCCACTCATTTTTGCCGGACCAGGCATCGAAGCCGGCGATTGTGCCGAACCGGTGAGTTTGCTCGACATTTATCCAACCCTGGTCGATCTCGCAGGCCTTTCAGAGAATCCCCACCTCGACGGTGATTCGCTAAACCCGCAGCTCAATGACCCTGACACAGCCAGGAAACGACCTGCACTCACGACGAGCTACTTCGGTAATCATACAGTCCGCTCCCGCGACTGGCGCTATATCCGCTATGCAGATGGAGCAGAGGAATTATATGATCACCGCAATGATCCGGGAGAGCACACAAATCTTGCCGGGAATGAGAACTATCGATCAATCATCGACGAACACGCAAAGTGGCTTCCCAAAAATGCAGCGCCGGAAGTCAAGCCACTGGAAGAGCAGGAAGCTTTTCGTGCGGGGCGGCGGATTCCGTAAAGCGAGGAGAAGCACTGTCTTGCGCCAAAGCCCTATTTTCCTTCCGCCATCCAGCGCTTCATCAACTCAGCATTAGCTTCAAACTCCTCGTATCGCGTCGTTCCGGGCTTAATCACATTCAGCTCATCGGAAATTTCGAGGGCGTAAATTTCCGGAGTCTCCGTCCCCATGTCGCCGGTTTCTTCGATCCAATGCTCAAGACGGTCACTCATTTCATCGAGGGCTTCAGCGTGGTGGGGATCGTCAGCCAGATTGTAGAGCTGCCATGGATCGTCGCCATAGAGATATAGCTCTTCCTCGGGACGTTGCGGCGCGAAAAGCAGCTCTTCGCTCAAATCGCTTAGGCCTCCCTCAGCGTGCATCTCCCGCAATCTCTGCACGATCACTTTGCTGTCCTTGTAGTTACTCGGCTGAAGATGCGGACGCTTAGGAAAAAAGTTTCGGAGATATAAATAGCGTTTCGTTCGCACCGAGCGGATTCGATCCACGGTCTCACCGCAGCGATCCCTCGCTGCAAAGACGGCGTCCTTTGGCTCGTAGGAAGAGGCGAGAATATCTTCGCCTTCCATCCGCGCCGGAATATCGATCCCGGCAGCAGCGAGTGACAGCGCCGACACATCAATATGTTCAACGAGATCCTCGCGAACGGAGCCAGTCTCGATTCCAGGACCACTCAGAACTAAGGGGATATGGGTTCCCTCATCGTAGAGAAACTGTTTCCCTCGTGCCGTGCTGATTCCGTGGTCGGTAAAAAAGACGACGAGAGTATTTTCCAACAAACCTTCACTTTTCAATCGATCTAACACTTTACCCACATGCCAGTCAGTCATCCGGACCGTGTCAAGATAGGCTGCCCAGTCATTCACTAGAACAGAATCTTCAGGGTAGTGGGGCGGAACCTTCACCGTCCCAGGATCAGTCACGCTCCCAAGTTCCTTAAGCGCCCGTTCCTGAAACGCCGCGTTCGCAGCCTCCGAGGCTCCCCGCAGTTTCCCCCCGTGCAGTTGCACCTGCATAAAAAAGGGCTGGCCTTCATCGCGACCCGCCCAGTCGTTGCTATCGTAGATCGCCGCATCCCAGTCAAAATTGTAATCTGATTTTCCGAGTCGGGAATTCACTCCGACTGAACGGCTTCGGAAATCATAATCCGGGAGACCACTTCCCATACAAGTCCAGTAGCCGGCTTCCTGAAAGAGGGCAGGGATCGGCCGCACCCCTTCCGGCAACACGATGCGGTGCTCACCCCGTCCGCTTCGATGATGATGCACCCCGATCGAAGTCTGATACATCCCGGTGATTAAAGCCGAACGGAAAGTAGAGCACACCGGCGATGTGGCGTAGGCGCGGGTGAACTTCAGTCCGTTCGCAGCAAGCTGATCCACTACCGGCGTTTCAATCGTCTTTTCCCCGTAGCAGGAAAAGTTTGCCGACATATCATCGACAACAATCCAGAGAATGTTCGGACGATCCGCGGCTTGAGCTGAAAGGAGGAAAGCGACGAGTAGCGATAAAGAGAGCAGTGCCTTCATCCGATTAATCTAACAGGGTTAAGTCACTGACCTAACCCTGTTTGGTCTGAAATTACTTCGCGAACATTTCGTTCTCTGCGTCACCGCTGCTCAAGGTGTAGGCAAGCAAATCGAGGACTTCCTCTTTCGTGAGCATATTGAGAAGCATCGGCGGCATCGGTGACACTTTGGAAACTTCGATACTCTCGACCTGAGTGCGGTCGACATTGACTCGCTGATTCGGATCAGAAAGATCGGTGTTCAGGGTCACGTTGTTACCACTGAGGTTCACGACGACTCCGGAGACGACACCGCCGTCCTTCTGCGTGACGACAATAGGTGCGAACTGCTCGTTAATCTCTTTGCTCGGATTGATGATTTGATCAAGGAGATCATGGGGGCTGTAACGTCCCCCTGCACCTGTGAGATCAGGTCCGGTCATACCGCCGGCATTCCCGAAACGGTGACAAGCGTAGCAGGCAGCAGCGGCAAACATTTTGCGACCGTTTTCAAAGTCACGCTGGGTCATTCCGGTGGAAGCGGCTTCGCTCAATTCATCGAGCGTCCACATCGTGGGGGTGCGTCCCGCAAAGATCGCTCCGACATTCTCAATCGCAGACTTCACCTCGGGCTTCTTTGCAAGCAGCTCAGCGTGCTCGGCTTTCTCAGCCTCAGTGTAAGTCGCGAGACTGTCGTTTCGGATAAACTCAATGAACTTCGTGAAGCTCGCACCTCCGCGGTAGTTCGCTGCAGTGAGGAACCATTCGATCTGTTGCTCCCGAAGTTCCGGAGTCCAGCCTTCTTTGAGGTGTGCCAGAGAACGAGCGAACTGCATCTGCGGTTCCTGACTCTTCGCATCAGCGAGGAGCTTCATCCCTTTTTCAGCGGCGTTGGGATCCTGAAGAAAAACGAGAGTCTCAAGCAAAACCCAGTTCAAT
Source organism: Verrucomicrobiales bacterium (assembly GCA_029210205.1). Lineage (GTDB taxonomy): Bacteria > Verrucomicrobiota > Verrucomicrobiia > Verrucomicrobiales > DEV007 > Arctic95D-9. Next base: position 5,539 of record JARGOD010000089.1, read on the forward strand.
TCGTAGCTATCTGCGGGAAGCGCGGGGTCCAACTTTGTGATGAGCGCTTGCTTGATTTCATCACCCGGCTCACCGAAGCGAACGAGGATAATCTGCAAAACGCGAGAGTAGTCGATCTTCCACTGCTCGCTGAGATCCGCAAAATCAATTTCGAGAAGACTCTTCAACATCGCATCGCGAAGCTCGTCGTCGTTCTCATAGACTTTGGGCTGCTTTGACTCGGAAATGATCGTAGCCTCCAAGGTGTCGCGTTGACTTGGGGCGACTCCAGCAACGCGGGCAAGCGCAAGCATTCCCTCGATACGGCGACCCGGGGACTGGTCCTTGAGCGCGCGACGGAACCAAAGCTCGGCAGGCTGATGCTCGATTGCAGTCCGCGCGGCCCATCGGATCCAACGATCTTCGTGATCGAGATAGGCCCATGAATTTCCGAGCGCTTCGGTCTGATGCTCACCGTGAAAGGACTCAAGACGGCGACGAAGCTCAGCTTCCTCAGTCAATTCCGGTGTCATCTCTACTGCGGCGATACTTTCATCACCTGCATAAGAGACACGGTAGAGACCGGACTGAACGCGGCGCCCTCCAATCGCAAAATACATAGCTCCATCTTCCGGGTGAATGATCGCGTCAGTCACCGGAAGCGGCGCTCCAGTGATAAATTCTTCTTTCGTACCGGAGTAACTCGCACCATCCGCTTCGAGATGAATCGCATAAACTTTGCCCCAACTCCAATCGAAGGCATAGAACGCGTTTTGATATTTGGCAGGAAATTTTGCTCCGTAACCGAAAAGAGTTCCGGTCGGTGATCCCGGTCCGATATCGACCGTTGTCGGGAGGTTATCGATGTAGAAATCAGGATACTTGCCGGCTCCGTTTCGCCAGCCGTACTCGCCGCCGCTGACGACGTGATTCACGCGGGTAGGGCGATACCAAGGAGTGTTGAAGTCATACTCCATGTCGGCGTCATAAGTAAAAAGCTCACCATCTTTATTGAGCGACGCGTCATAGATGTTCCGGAATCCGGAAGCGAATATTTCAAAATTCTTTCCATCGGGATCGACACGATAGATGATGCCACCGGGGGCGAGGACATGGCGGTTATGGCCACGACCGTCGAGCATGCGGGGAAGGAGATGATCATCTCCCCAGGCTTTCGTGACCGGTGAATCGGCTGCAGTGCCAGCAACCGGGCCGCCCTCAATCACAGCATTGTTTCCGGTAATGAGGTAGAGCGACTTTCCATCGGGCGTCGGCACAATCGCGTGGACGCCATGATCGCTTTTTGACTCAAATGCCTTGAGCATTTCAACTTTGTCCAACTCGTCATTATCGTCGCTATCGGAGATCCGATAGAGACCACTTTGCATTTCCTGCTCGTAGTCGTTCACCCCGGCATATAGAGCACCGAAGGCAAATACCATGCCGTTGATCGCGCGGACGTTAACGGGAACTTGCTCAACGTCCTCTGCCTTCAATTCCTCACCGGCTGCGGGAGGAGTGAAACGATAGAGGTCGCCATATTGGTCACTCGCGTAGACACGACCCTGATCATCGTTGGCAAGAGCAACCCATGATCCCTGATCTCCGCCGGGAACTGAGTAAAGTAGCTCAACCTGAAAGCCCTCAGGCACCTTGATACGGTCTACGGGTGTCGCTTTGTTTTCGCCAACACGAGGACCCACTTCGGTCTGGCGTCTTGGCTTCGCTTTGGCTTTCGCCTTGGGAGCGGCTTTGGTCACCGCTTTCGGCTTCGCCGGAGCCGCCTTCGGCTTTCCAATTTCCTGAGCATCGTTCGGGACGTCTGCGTTGGACCATGGATTGATTCCACCACTGGGAAGTTTCTTGAGACGGATATCTTTAACCTGTACCTCCATTGCGGGCCCTTTGTGAATCTGAATCGCGAGGAGACCACTGAGGCAGCGCCCTTTCTCGTCGTAGTCGTGAACCACCGCGGTGACTTCTCCATTGAGCAGGTGCGTGACATGGTTGCCCTTCGCAATGATCGAATACTCATTCCACTCAGCAGCGTCGACAGCGATGGCGTCACGGTCCGCCGTGAGCCACTTCCGTCCTTCCGGGTCAACAGCGACGGTTTGGCCATTCTTTGCGACGATGCCACGGCCACGCTCATGGTAGAGCATCGCGTTATTCTCCGCTTTTGGATGAACGTCACACTGGTAGCCACCAATTGACCACTTGCCGACTTCGGGCATCTCTTTGCTGCGATACTGAATACCGGAGTTGTTCCCTGTGACTCGAATCTTGGCATGAAGCTCGAAGTTCTCGACTTCGCCACCGCGATAGATAAGGAACTGATTGTAGTCGAGATCTTCAGGGGCCTTCGTGCGACCGGTAAGGACTCCGTCCTCAACTGACCAAAGCTTTGGGTTGCCGTCCCAACCGGTGAGGTCTTTTCCGTTAAAAAGGGATTCGTAACCTTCCTCTGCTGTCGCCAGCATAGCGAAGCAGATTGAGAGACACGTCAGGGTGATGGCAGATTTCATCGTGGGGGATTTCATTTGAGAGAGCTAGATTCTGAACGGTAACCCTCAAAAAGAAAATCGAAAACGGCACGATGATGGGTGTCCAAACGCGAAATCAGGCCTAGCCATGGCCTGATTAGATACATTCGAGCCAGAAAAGTTAGACATCAGCTTTCTGCGCTCACGATTTACCTCAGGAACGGGGCTTGTTCAGGGAATTGTTTTTCCGCGATAGGCGTTCATGCTCTCCGCATGAAATCGTTGGTTCTCTTCATTCCGCTTTTTGCCTTCCTTATCACCAGCTGCGCAGATCCCGCTGCATCCGTAACAACGGAAGAAGATCTTGGATTCCAAATCATCTTCGATGGTAGCAACTTCGACGGCTGGGAGCAGGCCGGGAATTGGGTCCTCGAGGATGATGGCTCGATGTTTCGAAAAGAAAAAGGGGGCTCGATTCGCTTCAAAACCTTTCCGGTCCCGGATGACTTTGAGCTTCGGTTCGAATGGAAGGTCGGAGAGAAGTCGAACAGCGGGATCTACTACCGTCCGACTCAATACGAATACCAAATCCTCGCGAACGATGGACACCCGAACGGATCTAACCCACGCACCTCTGCTGCGTCGCTTTACTATGGAATCGCGCCCAGTCATGATGCGACCAAACCTCCCGGCGAATGGAACACCGGACGAATCGTCGGCAAGGGTACCATCATTCAGCATTGGCTGAATGGAGAGAAGGTCATCTCATTCGACTATACGGACCCTCACTATGCGGAGCATGTCGAGCTTCTGAAAAAGCGCGGTGGAGATCTCACCCAGCGCTGCGCCCATCTCAGCTTCCAGGATCATGGCGATCCGGTTTGGTTTCGAAACGTTCGCATTCGCGAGCTCAAGGCAGATGACAAGATTGACCCTGGCTTTGTTGAACCCGCTGCACTGGCAGACGAGCAACTGGCGGCGGAGAAAAAGCATATCGAGGCGATTCTCAAACGAAGAGCAGAGCAGGATGCCAAGAAGAAGGGATGAGTGGACATCCGCGTGTTGAGCTCTTTGATTCTAACGCGAAGGAAAAAAAAATGCGCTTCGCTCACGCGAATTTGCGCGAATGACCTTTGAATAACCTCCCAGAAACAAAGCCAGCTTCTGAATCCGTCTCAATTTGGTATTGCACTCTGAACACTTGAAACTGAAAACTTGAATCTCTTCCGTATGAAACCCCTACTCACTGTTTTACTCCTTCTCACCACTCTCGGCTTCGCCGAAAGTAATGAACGACCCAACGTCCTCTTCCTCTTCGCCGACGACTGGGGTCGGTATGCCTCAGCCTACGCCGAGAGCGATCTCCCCAATGGAATCAACGAAGTCGTGCAGACCCCTCACTTCGACAAGCTCGCGAAAGAGGGCGTCCTCTTCCGCAATGCTCATGTCAGTGCGCCTTCCTGCACTCCCTGCCGCAGCTCGCTCCTAACCGGACAACATTTTTGGCGGACCGGCTCTGCTTCGATTCTCCTTGGGGCAGTTTGGGACGAGACGCTTCCGACCTTTCCCGATCTCATGCGCGACGATGGTTACCACGTCGGCTATACCTACAAGGTTTGGGGACCCGGCACACCGAGCAATGCTCCCTTCACCGATGAGGAACGCTATTCTGATGCCGGCGGAAAATTCAATTCTTTCTCTCAGACCGTCACTTCTCTTGTCGAATCCGGTCGCCCCGTCGAAGAGGCCAAACAAAAACTGCTGAACGAAATCCGCGGTAACTTCCGAGACTTCCTCGATGCAAGAGAAGAAGGTGAGCCCTTCCTCTATTGGAGCGGCCCCACCAATGTTCACCGGAAGTGGATCAAAGGCAGCGGGAAAGAACTCTGGGGAATCGATCCCGACTCGCTCAAAGGCAAGATGCCCCCTTTCCTCCCGGACGTGCCCGAAGTGCGACAGGATCTCGCTGACTACTTTGGCGAAGTCGCCGCGTGGGATGCCGGCATCGGCGTCCTTCTCGAAGAACTGGAGAAAACCGGTGAACGCGACAACACCATCATCGCCGTGAGCGGAGACCACGGCGCACCGGGCTTTCCCTACGGCAAGTGCAATCTCTATGGCTTCGGCACGAACGTGCCTCTCCTTGTCACTGGTCCAGGCGTGAAGCCCGGGCGTCTCGTCGAGGACTTCGCCTCTCTCACCGACCTCGCTCCCACCTTTCTCAAAGCAGCCGATATCGAAGTCCCGGAGGTCATGACCGGACGCAGCCTCTGGCCGACACTTTCCTCCGACGAAGACGGACTCGTCGATGAAACACGTATTAAGGTGTTCACCGGACGAGAGCGTCATGTCGACATGGCGAGAGCCGACTTCACCCCCTACCCGCAGCGCGCCATTCGCACCGCCGATCACGTCCTCATCGTCAACTTCCGCCCCGACCGCTGGCCCATGGGCGATCCTTATCTTATCGAGCCGGGTGCCGTGCTCGACATCGATGAGCTGGAGAACAATACCCGCTACACCCTGCCGGACGAAGATGCCGGACCGACCAAGGCCTGGTTGGTTGGTGCCCGCGAAGAGGATGAGTGGAAAGAGCACTTCAACTGGGTCTACGGCAAACGTCCGAAATACGAGCTCTACGATCTCAGAAACGACCCGTTTGAAACGAACAACGTCGCCGACGATCCTGCCTATGCCGAAATTCGGACCTCGCTCGAAGAGGAACTGATGACCGAGTTGCGCGAAACCAACGATCCACGACTCATTGACAACGGGAGCTTCTACGAGACTTCACCAATGACCGATCCGGCGCCAACTCGGAAAAAGCGGTAGCGGCAATATCAGGCTAAGACCTGCTTAATCACCTTCCCGTGCACGTCGGTAAGACGTTGATCGATTCCGTTGTGGTAGAACGATAGCTTCTTGAAGTCGAGGCCGAGGAGGTGCATTACCGTGGCGTAGTAGTCCCAGACAGTGGTTGGCTTGTCTTCAGCTCTGCGCCCAAATTCATCTGTCGCACCGTAGCTGACGCCACCTTTAACCCCCGCTCCCATCATCCAGAGAGTGAAACCGTCGGGGTTGTGATCGCGCCCTGCCGTTCCTTCCTGACGAGTTGGCATGCGACCGAATTCGCTCGTCCAGAGCACGAGCGTGTCTTCTAACAAACCTAGCTGTTTCAAGTCAGTGAGCAGAGCCGCTGTGGGCTGATCAAAGATTGGACAGTGACGCTCATAATCTGCCTTAAGGGTCTTGTGGGCATCCCAGTTAAGGAGCCCATCGACACCAGAAGCCCGGGACGAACAGTAAAGGTTTACATAGCGAACCCCGCGCTCTAACAAACGCCTCGAAAGAAGACAGTTTCTCGCGTAGGCAGCCTTTAGCTCGTTCCCGGAGTCAGTTCCGTAAAGCTTATGAATATGCGGCGACTCGCTCGCAAAGTCGCTCACCTCCGGTGCCGACATCTGCATCTTCGCCGCCAATTCGTAGGCACCAATACGAGCGCGAAGATCCGTCTCCGCAGCACGCTCGGCGGCATGACGCTCGTTCAGAAAATTCAGAAGCTCACGCGTCCCTTTCTCTTTCTGCATACTTACCCCAGAGGGACGCTCGATATTACGGATCGGCTGGTGCGCCGCCATCGTGATCGCTTGGTGCCTTGCGGGGAGGAATCCGTTACTCCAGTTTGCTTTTCCGTTCGGCGGCTCGCCACGGATATCCGGAATGGCGACATAGGTCGGGAGATTGTCAGTAAGACTTCCCAGTGCGTAAGACGTCCAGGCTCCAGCGGACGGGAAACCCTCCGTGGCGTGCCCGGTATTCACGAAGACGCACCCCGGCCCGTGCGTGTTCGTCTTCGACTGCATTGCGTGGAAAAAGGCGATGTCATCGACGTGCTCTGCCATGTTCGGCAGCATCGTGGAAATCATCTTCCCGCTCTCGCCCGCTGGCGCAAAAGGCCAAGGGCTTTTCATAAGCGGACCGTTTTTGCCCTGAAAGGAAACCATGTCCTCCTCTCCCGGAAGCGGTTGGCCGTGCATTTTCTCGAGCATCGGTTTGTGTTCCCAGAGGTCCATATGAGAGGCCGCACCCGGGCAGAAAATCTGGAGGACGCGTTTTGCTTTCCCGGGAAAATGCGGTCCGCGTGATGTCGCGACGGAACCAAACCCCTCTCGTGTCATGAGTTGAGTCAATCCCACGCCCATGAGACCGGTCGTGACATTGCCGAGAAAGCGACGGCGAGTAGTGTCGAAAGGAGAGTTCATCGCTAATCAAGAAAGATCAATTCACTGCTGTTGAGAAGCGCGCGAGCGACAGAAACCAATCCCAGATCATCGATCGCTGCTTTCACTTTATCCACCTCCTCAGGCTCGGGCGCACGCTGATAAAGAATGCGATAGGCCTCCAACACTTGCCCGGCGGGATCGTGAGAAGCTTCTGAAATCCCAGCCGCGAGCGCTTCAGCCATGTCCATCGTGAAGTCGTGATTCATCAAGGTCAACGCCTGCAGAGGCGTCGTCGTCTCGGCGCGCTCCGGAGCGGAGAAGGTGCAGTCGGGCTGATCGAATTCGGTCATGAGATCGACGACCGAAGCTCGCGCGTTTTGGTGATAAACTGCTCTCCGATAGGTTTCCGGACCGTGCTCGTCGAGCGGCTCGTAAGTGCAGACATTATCCTGCATGAAGTGAAAGAGACGAAAGCCGGGACCTCCCATCGTCTTATCGAGTTTCCCTGACACAGTCAAAATCGTGTCGCGGATTTCCTCTGCTGAAAGTCTCCGCGGCGGAAAGCGCCAGAGGAGCCGGCTATCGCCATCAACCTTCGCCGCTTTTTCGCGCCACGTCGATGCCTGCTGGTAGACCTGCGACGTCATGATGAGTCGATGCATATCCTTCAACTTCCAATCGTTCTCCCGCAGACGAATCGCGAGGTAGTCGAGCAGTTCCGGATGCGTCGGACGCCCACCCATGTAACCGAAGTCATTCGGCGTGTCGACGATGCCGGTGCCGAAGTGGTAATGCCAGAGTCGGTTGGCGAGGACCCGCAGAGCGAGCGGATTCTCCGAGCTGGCGATCCAGTCGGCGAGTTCGAGGCGTCGTTCGGACTCAGGAGCATCGACCGGCAACTCATAGGTCGGAGCCGTTTCACTCAATGTCGAGAGACTCGCCGGCACAACCGGATCTCCCTTTCGCGCGGGGCTACCGCCGATGAAAAGATGGAACGGTCCCTTCGCGTCGTCGGCGTTGCGATTCCCGACCCAGACAGATGGCAGCGCTGGCAAGGCGGCAAATTCCCGGCTCACTTTTGCAAGCTCAGCACGGATCGAAGCAAGCTCGCCACCGTCTTGCGGAGTGAGACCGGCGATGCGATAACGGACGTTTCGATGCTTGTCGTGCACCGGCTTCCGGTCGCGACCGTGAGCAACCTCTTTCCAGGTTTCTCCATCACGAGACACCTCGATCCGGTAGTCTGCGACGAAGATGAATTTTCGATGCTCGGGATTTGATTCTCCTTTTGCGCTGGAGAAAATGACTTTCTCAATTCGAGTCGGCTCTGCCAGCTCGATCGTGAGATCTGTTGCCGTCGACATGAATCGCTCGCCTGTTTTTCCGTCGATCGCATGATGCGCACCGTAGGCTCCCGGGAAATCTTCAATGACACGAGCTGCTCCCGTTGCTTTTGCCCCCTTGCTTTGTAGCGCAACATTCTCTGTATTTTCACCGGAAGACCAGACTTCAAATTCGTCGATCCGAAATCCGCTCGCGATGTTTGGATTGTCGTCACGAGCTTCACTGATGAGGCGAACAAATTTTGCCTCGACCGGCGCGAAAGTCTCGACCGTTCCCGTCCTGTCAACCACAGGCCGATGCCATGCCTGCTCAAACTCCTCTTTCCTCGCCTCACTTCGTCGCGTCGCCTCCGCATGGATGGACCGCTCCTGCTTTTCCAATTCCGTCTTCCTGGCCGTTAGCGGCTTGGTCAGGGCCGCGACTTCCTGCTTATCCTTAGTCGTCGCGAGAACCCTCTCCCCATGACGCACCCCCGCAAAGGTCGCATACAGCTGATAGTAGTCAGTCTGTGCAATGGGATCGAACTTATGATCGTGGCAACGAGCGCAGCTCACTGTCATTCCCAGAAACGCCTGGCTCGTCGCGTTGATGATTTCATCGAGGGTGTTCGCCCGGATTTGTGAAGCCTGATCGACGTCCTGATTGCGAACGTCGTCATAGGCTCCCGCGACGAGAAAAGCAGAGCCGATCTCGACGTCGGGATTGCCCGATCCAAAAACATCCCCGGCGAGATGTTCGCGGATGAACTCATCAAAAGGCTTATCGTCGTTGATTGATTCGATCACGTAGTCCCGAAAAGGCCAGAGATTGTCGATGATCTGATTCCGTTCGTAGCCGCGACTCTCTCCAAAGCGAACCACATCGAGCCAGTGACGCCCCCATCGTTCTCCGTAATGTGGGGACGCAAGGAGACGGTCGATCAGTTTGTCGTAAGCTTTTGGATCGTCGCTCGCGACAAACGTTTCCACTTCCTCCGGAGTCGGCGGCAACCCGGTGAGATCGTAAGTCGCCCGCCGGATCAGATCCCGTCGTTCCGCCGGTGAGTTCATTTCGAGTCCTTCCGCTTCGAGCTTCGCCTCGATAAAGGCATCGATGGGATGTGTGTCAGGGTTGGCAAGAACCACGGAAAAAGCCTCCTCATCAGGAAGCTCCTGATAAGCCCACCATGACTTGTCGGCTTCAGAGGCTTCTCTCAAGACAATCCCCTCGGGCCACTCTGCCCCTTTATCGATCCACCGCTGCAACAACTCGGCTTCCTTATCGGTGAGAGGATCTCCCTCCTCCGGCATGTAAGGTTTTTCTCCAGGCTCCTCTGGTGTCGAAACGAGATAGAGGTCACTCGCCATCGCTTTCCCCGGGATGACCAATTCGGCCTCAGGGTCCAAGACCAACTCCGCCGTCGAGAGATCGATGTCGCCCTTCACACTGTTCGGGTTGTGGCAGGAGAGGCACTTTTTTTCCAGCACCGGCTGGATGTCTTTCACGAAGTCCACCGGGGCAGCAGTGACGACCGCTCCCTTAGAGAGAAGAGCCGCAACAAACAGCATCTCTACAAATATAGGTCTCGTCATCTTGCCAAATCTCATCATCTCCAATAGGATCATTGAAACCGCTCCGCGGATTGTATACAATAACGGAAGTCCGCTATGCACGCCACCGCCATCACGCCATCCAACCGTTCCGCGAGCAAGGCAAAAGTCGTGCGTGGTTTGCTGGAAGGACTTCTCGAGGGAAAGTGGCAGGGAGGTAATCGTTTCACCGAAACGCTGGGAGCTGAGGCCTTCGGTGTGAGCCGAACCCCGGTTCGCGAGGCGTTACTCGATCTTCAGGCCCTCGGTTTAATTGAGCTGAGACGCAACTGCGGGGCGATCATTCATCCCTTTGGCGAAAATGATCTCCGGGAAATTTATGCAGTGCGATCCCTCTTTGAGGTGGAAGCAACGCGAGTCGCTGCATCGAGAATCAACCTCGCCAAGGTCGAAACGCTGATCGAAGCTTTTGAAAAGATTCGCGGCTCCGGCGGCATCGATCCGGAATGGGAGTTCGACCGGGGACTCCATCAACTCATCGCCGACTCCTCAGGGAATCGCCGCCTCTCAACTGAGATTGGCCGCTATTCCTCACTTGTACAGACGATGCGAGAAATTGTGGGAGCGCGAGCGCAAGGCATTCATTCTGCTTCCGCCGATGAACATCTCGAGATTCTCCGCGCCCTGCATCGAAGAGACGCTAGCGATGCATCATCAGCAATGCGAGATCACCTTCAACAGGCATCTGATTCAGCGGTTGCAGCAATGTTGGAGATTCGGCAGCGATGAGATCGAGAGGCATCACAGAAAAATGGCTAAGGCCATCACTTCAACCCTGCCATAAACAATTGGAGTTAGGCCTTTAGGCATTCTTTCTACTCGATCGGATCGCCGAAAGCATCCACGAGGATCTTTGCATTCTCCGACATCGGGCCAGCGAGGTTCTCATCGATAACGGCTTGTAGCCGCGCTTTCGCCTGATTCTGCTCATTCGAGAGTCCACCTTCCACGAGATCCTCCTTCAGACCATCACCCGAAATATCGTAGAACCGCCCATCGGAAAATAGCTTGTGCTCACGATCGAGAGCAAAAATGTGACGAGTGAAACGTTCCTTGTCCCAGCCGGGTCTCGGATCATACCAAAAGAAAGCAGACTCACGGGCGCCTCCAACCTCGCCTGACAGTGACGGCGCAAAACTGATCCCATCGATAGGCCAGTCGGAAGGAACATCGACCTTCGCAAGCTCCGCGAGAGTGGGGAGAAAATCGGAGGCATCAATGAGGTCATCCCTCACTTGCCCGGGACCGGCGGCGCCTGGCTGATACGCGATGAGCGGAACACGGATCCCCGTCTGCAGCGGCGAGGCTTTTCCTCCCTGGATCGCTTCGCCACGAAACTGCGTCGTCACCTTCGTATCGGTGCCGTTGTCACTGTAGAAAAGAATCAAGGTGTCCTCGGCGAGGCCAGCCTCCGCAAGACCGTCAGCCAATTGCCCGACCAGCTTGTCCATGTAGTGAACCATGTCAGGGAAATAGTGATCGCTCTCATCGAGATGCTTGGCTGGATCCGCCCACTCTTCCGAATCCGGAGTCGGGTTCACGGGCCAGTGTGGTAATGCCATCGCGAAATAGGCAAAGAACGGATCATCCCGTTCGCGGGTCATGAACTCGAGTAGAAATTCCACCGACGTGTCAGGCCCGTAGTCGCCCTCGAGCGGACCGACCAGTTCGCCATTCCTTTCGAAGCTCGGATTTCCGTAGCGGGACCCTTTGTCCTCCGTCTCCCACGAGTGAAATAGCGACCACTCATCGAATCCGGCATCGGCGACTTTCATTCCAGTTCCCCGTCGACGATCCGCATTGGGATAGTCCGGTGGGTCATAGGACTGCAGCTGCCATTTCCCGGCGATGGCGGTCTCGTAACCTGCGTCCTGCATGAGATGACCAAACGTCCTTTCCTTCGGATCCAGAATCCCAAAATAGAGCCAGTTTCGATGATTGTATTTTCCCGTCATGATCTGCACCCGGGTTGGCGTGCAGAGCGGCTGGGAATAGGCATGCGTGTAGCGAATTCCTTCCGCGGCGAGACGGTCGAGATTTGGGGTTTGGTAGGATTCCGAACCGTAGCAACTCAGGCCTTCGATCCCGAGATCGTCAGCCATGATGAGAAGGATGTTCGGGCGCTCGTCAGCGGAAACGGGAACACAAAGCCACATCGATAGACCGGCTATAACTCTTCGTTTATTGAGTTTTTTATGTTGGCGCACCGTAGGGCGGGCATTCCTGCCCTGTTGCAATTGGTTGAGGGCAGGAATGCCCTCTCTACGAACTGATGATATACTACTGACGCTTGTGGGGTTTCAATTGAACGTAAGGCTTCAGC
>JARGOD010000090.1 GCA_029210205.1 Verrucomicrobiales bacterium
GCCGGTCTCACCGATTTTTGAAGAAGCCCCGCTGGAGACAGTGGGGCTTTTTTGTGGCCCACGATCGCGGCCTGCCTGAGAGCCATGTTTTTCCGTAAGATTCGGCTCTTTCACCGCTATCCTCGGAAACGCTTTGGATTTGGCCTCACATACTTCTTTCGATTCGGACGCCTTTGAGCAGCTTCTTGCGGCTCATCAGGGAAGGCTTTTTGGTTTCATCCGTGCGCTCGTCGGGCCAAGCGGAGAGGTCGACGATATTCTCCAGAACACGAACCGCATCATGTGGCGCGAGGCGGAAACGTTTGAAGCGGGAACAAATTTTCGAGCCTGGGCGTTTCAAATTGCGAGATATCAGGTCCTGCAGCAGCGCGAAAAACAGCGCCGGCAGGGGGAGCAGGTTCCGTTTTCCGACGAACTGATGGAGACACTCGCGATTCGGACCGAGGAGAAAGAGTCATCACTCGATCGTCGTCAGCGTTTCCTCCAGGTCTGTCTCGAAAAATTGCCGGACCGACAACGAGCCGTGATCGAGCGTCGCTACTTCTCGCGGGAAAGTGTCCAGAGCATTGCCGATGACATTGGAATCAAACCGAACGCCGTTTCCCAACTTCTCTTTCGCAGTCGCGAAAGCCTTCTTCGCTGCATCGAGTCTCAACTCGGGGACAGCAGCATCCGCCCTCTCGACTGATTTTTAAATGGACCACGATTTACTTTCACATCTCATGCGCCGCCTCGAGGCGGGAACGGCAACAGAAGCTGAGTTGGATCAGCTCGAGGAGTTGCTCGCGAGCGACTATGAAGCTCGCGAACGCTTCCTCGATCATGCTCAGATCGAAGGGATTCTTTATGGCGTTGGCCAGGAAGCGACCGCAGAGAAAATTGTCTCGATTCCTGATGGGGCACCAGCTCCGTCGAACTCCCGTCAGGGAACGCTGCTCTGGATCGCTGGAAGTCTTGCTGCGATAATTGCGGTCGGTCTCTTTCTGGCGTTGGGAATTAACGACACGGTCATCCCTGAACAGGAAATCGCGATGGCGGAGAGCACCCCTTCGTTGTCGGCAGAAGAGCGCTATGACCGTTCCCGCATGGCCGAGCTTGGGGGCGCTTCGCTCGCGCATCCAGAGACGGCAACTAATGGCGAGCTCGTTTCTCATCCCGGAACGCTGGAATTCAATCGCGACATTCGTCCGATCCTTTCTGACAATTGCTTCTTCTGTCATGGGCCTGATGCCGCGGATCGTAAAGCGGACTTGCGCCTCGATCTTGAAGCTGATGCCATGGCGGATCTCGGCGGTTATGCTGCGATTGTGAAAGGCGATGCGAAAGCGAGTGAACTGGTTGCGCGAATCTTCGACCACGATCCGGACTCGATCATGCCGCCGCCTGAGTCATCACGGAGACTAACTAACGAACAAAAAGACATCCTGAAGCGCTGGGTTGAAGAGGGCGCAGAGTGGCAGCAGCACTGGGCTTTTGAGAAACCAGCCGAGCGGGAGTTGCCTGCCGCTTCAGAAAAAGACTGGCCTGTGAATGGAATCGATCACTTTGTCCTCAACAAGCTCGATGAAAAAGGTTTCGAGCCGTCGCCGGAAGCCTCGAAGGAAACCCTGATTCGTCGCGTCAGTCTCGACCTCACCGGTTTGCCTCCAAGTGTTCCCGAAGTGGATCGATTTCTCAATGACGCCTCACCGGATGCCTACGAAAAAGTGGTCGATCGTCTTCTCGAATCAACTTCCCATGCCGAGCGCATGGCGTGGGTCTGGATGGAAGCGGCGCGGTATGCAGACACTGATGGTTACCAGAATGACGGACCGCGCGATATGTGGCGTTGGCGGGATTGGGTTATCAACGCTTACGATCAGAATATGCCGTTCGACCAGTTCACGATCGAACAAATTGCCGGTGACCTTCTTCCTGACCCGACCCGCGACCAGCTCATCGCGACAGGATTCAATCGTAACAGTCGTTACAATTCAGAGTCGGGTCTTGTCCTTGAAGAATTTCTTCTCGAAAACGCGGTCGATCGATCTGACACGACGATGACCGTCTGGATGGGGCTGACGATGGCCTGTGCGCGATGCCATGATCATAAGTACGACCCACTTTCTCATAAGGACTATCACGGGATGCTGTCGTTTTTCGATAACATTACCGAGGCAGGACGGGCGCTGAAAGTCGGAAACTCGGAGCCATGGATCAAGGCTCCTACTCCGACGCAGGAGGCTGAGTTGGCTGAGATCGACTACCGGCTCTCCGAGGCGAAGAAGGAGTTTGATGCAGCTGCTGAAGCAACAACGAAGAAACAGCTCGTGTGGGAGCGCTCGAATCCTAAAGTCAATAAAGCGATTCTTCCGTCCGGTTTGGACCATCACTTTGGGGTGGATAAACCGGTCGTCGCCAATGGGAAAGCTCCTACCAGCTTGGAAGAGAAGGTGGATGGCTTGATTGCAAATGGTCGATTCTCGATCGCCTTTGATCTTATCCCTGATCAAGTCAACGAAGGGGCCGTAATCTCCAATGAGATTCCAGGGACGACCCGTCTGGGGATGTTTGTCGACTTTCGCGAAGGGCATCTCCGATTCGCCCTCGTCGGTCGCTGGATCGCTGGGGTGGGAATGTTAGAGACAATCCGGACGTTCAATCCGGGAGAGAAGTTTCACGTCGCTCTGACAAACGATGGGACTCAGCGAGCCAAAGGAATGGAGATTTGGATCAACGGGGAGAAGGCAGAAACGAAGACGATTCACAACACTTACAGCAACGCGCCGAAGCGTGAATCAAAGATCACGATGTTGGTCGGAGGTAGTAAGCACCTCCCGATGTGGAAAGGGCGGGTGTCTGATCTTCGCTTTTATACCTCGAAGACTCTTCGAGAAGGGGAAATTCAACTCCTCGCTGAGCCGACGCCGATGGCTGAGATTCTGGCCTCCGCTCCGGCTAAGAGAACTGAAATTCAGGCGGCTAAGCTGAAGGACTATTTTCTTAATTACGCCGCCACCGAGGAAGATCAGAATCGTTTTTCCGCAATCAACGGCCTCCTCGCTGAGCGGATCAAATTCTACGATTCCCTCCCCACGACGATGATCATGGAAGAGGCACCAACTCCAAAGGACACCTATTTGCGAGTGCGTGGCGAATATCACAACAAAGGGGAGGTTGTCGCCTCGGCGATCCCGGAAGCCTTTGGGGAACTTGATGTAGAAAACCCGAACCGACTTGATCTCGCGCAGTGGATCGTGAGTGATCAGAATCCGCTCGCTGCGCGTGTCGCCGTGAACCGCTACTGGCAGATGCTGTTCGGGAGAGGGCTCGTCAAAACGACAGAGGATTTCGGGACGCAGGGAAGTCTTCCTTCGCACCCTGAGTTGCTCGACTGGCTTGCGATGGAGTTCAAAAGTTCCGGTTGGAATACTCGGGAGATGCTCAAGCTCATCGTCATGAGCCGCACCTACCGCCAGTCATCGATGCTGCGTGAGGGCGATCTCGAGCGGGATCCGGAGAACGTCTTTCTCGCCCGCTCCTCGCGGCTCAAGCTTCCCGGTGACATCCTGCGGGATAAGGCGCTCGCCACGAGTGGACTCCTTGTCCCCGTTGTGGGTGGACCTTCTGTGAAGCCCTACCAGCCGGCCGGAATGTGGAAGGAAGCCAGCAACGTTCGCTACGTCCAGGACAAGGGTGACAAACTCTATCGACGAAGTCTCTACACTTATTGGAAGCGAACCCTCGCGCCGCCAACGATGGCGGTGCTCGACACCGCTGATCGCGAATGGTGTTCCGTGAAACCGAAGCGAACGAATACGCCCCTGCAGGCCCTCGCCCTCATGAACGAAACAGGCTTCTTCGAGTCGGCCCGAAAACTCGGGGAGAGAATGCTTTCCGAAGGCGGTGAAAGTGCTGAGGAGCAGGTCCGTTTTGCTTTCAGGAAAGTCCTGACCCGCTCCCCTGAACCGGAGGAGTTGGCGCTTCTTTCCGGATCCTATCAAAAATACAAAGAGGAGTATCTGAGTTCCCCGCAGCTCGCCGAGTCAATTCTCACGGTGGGAGAATCCGGAGCCGATGAAGCCGTCGACCGGGTCCAGCTTGCCGCTGCGACTTCGGTCGCCAACGTTCTTCTCAATCTTGAAGAAGCCTCCGTTCGTGAATAGCCAAAGCCTTTATCTGTTATGAATCCATTTTCAATCGAACCTGATTCTCCCTTCGCCCGCTCCCGGCGACAGTTTCTCGCTCAGTCCGGCGCAGGTCTCGGCGGAGCGGCTCTTGCCTCTTTAATCGGAGACAAAGGTCACGCCGCGAGTTCACTTTCGAACGCGAGCTTTCCCACGCACGCTCCGAAGGCGAAGCGGATCATCTACCTCTTTCAGTCGGGCGGGCCGTCGCAGTTGGACCTCTTCGACTACAAACCGCATCTCAACTCGATGCATGCGCAGGAAACTCCGGAGTCGATTTTCAACGGGCAGCGGCTTACCGGGATGACCGCCGGCCAGTCTTCCTTTCCCGTTGCCCGTTCGGTTTTCGATTTTAAACAACATGGGCAAAGCGGAGCCTGGATCTCGGAGGTGATGCCCCATCTCGCTTCGGTGGCAGACGATATCACCTTTGTGAAATCGCTCTACACCGAAGCGATCAACCACGATCCGGCGATTACTTTTCTTCTCACTGGATTCCAGATTGCGGGCCGCCCCAGTATGGGCGCGTGGTCGAGTTATGGTCTTGGTAGTGAAAATGAAAATCTCCCTGCATTTGTCGCAATGCTTTCCGGAGCGGGAGGGCAGCCGCTCTATGACCGCCTCTGGGGGCCGGGCTTTCTTCCCTCAAAGCATCAGGGGGTTCGTTTTCGTTCCGGCAAGGACCCTGTTTTGTATTTGAATAATCCGTCCGGAATCTCGGATACGATTCGTCGTCAAACGCTTGATGACATGAGCGCTCTCAATCGCATTCGTCAGGAAGCGGTTGCTGATCCGGAGATCGAGACGCGCATCGCCCAATATGAGATGGCGCATCGTATGCAAACCTCAGTGCCGGATTTGACTGATCTATCCGACGAGCCCGAAAGCACCTTCGAACTCTACGGGGAAGATGCGCGCAAACCGGGGACGTATGCTTACAATGTCCTCATGGCGAGACGGCTTGCCGAGCGGGGGACACGATTCATCCAGCTTTTCCATCGAGGCTGGGATCAGCATGGAAACCTTCCCGGTGGCATTCGCAAGCAGTGCAAAAACACAGACCAAGCCTCGGCTGGTTTGATCAAGGATCTCAAGCTTCGTGGTTTGCTGGACGATACCCTTGTGATCTGGGGAGGAGAGTTTGGACGAACCGTTTATTGTCAGGGTGACCTCGCTCCGGAAAACTATGGTCGCGATCATCACCCGAGATGTTTCACGACGTGGATGGCTGGTGGCGGAGTGAAGCCCGGTTTAACCTATGGCGAGACGGATGATTTCAGTTACAACGTCACGAAAGATCCTGTCAGTGTGCATGATTTCCATGCGACGATTCTGCATCTGTTAGGAGTGAATCACGAGAAGCTCACTTACAAATTTCAAGGAAGACACTTCCGACTCACCGATGTGCACGGGCACATCCTGAAAGACATCTTAGCGTAGCTGGACTTGCCGTTGGAGTGAGGCCTTCAGGCCTTGATTTTAGGGAGAAGGCCTGACTCCAGCCATGACCTACTTCATAAACGGATTCGTCGCTTTCTCGTGACCGATCGTCGTTGTCGGGCCGTGCCCCGGAAGGACGTGCGTTTCTTCAGGCAAAGGCCAGAGCTTCTCATTAATACCGGAGATGAGCTGATCGTGGTCTCCGTTGGGGAAATCTGTCCTCCCGATTCCGCCGGCAAAGAGGACGTCACCTCCAATCAGAACCGGCTGATCTTTGACGAGAAAGCAGACGCTGTCCGGAGAGTGACCGGGGACGTGGTAGATTGAAAGATCGAGTTTTCCGGCGGTCAGTTTCGATTCTCCTGAGAAAAGGTGATCGACGACGTATGAATCCAATTCGCAGGGGACTCCCATCATTTGTTCAAGTCGTTTCGCAAGCGTTAGCTCTTCGGATGGCTCTGCCCAGGCCCAGGTAGGACAACTGAATTGAGACTGAAGCTTGCCCGCACCAATGACATGATCGTGATGCTGGTGCGTAAGGATCAGGCCGTTGAGTTCGACACCCTTCTCAGAAATCCAATCCGCGACACCTTCCGGCGCATCGAAGAGCCAGGCTTCTCCACCGGTCTGAACGAGGTAGCCGTTGGTTTGAAAAAGTCCGCCGCAGTAGACATCGATCTCAAAATCATCCATCGCGACGGATAAGGGCAAAAAGCGATCGATTCAAGAGTTCACGCTATTGTATTTCCCGTTCGCGCTTTAGCCAAAGGCCTGCCATGATCCGCTTGATCATGAGACTTCACCTCTTTCTTTTTTGTTTTGCGGCCCTTGCTGTATCTGCTTGTCGGGAGGAGCCTTCTTCAACCATGACCGATATGCCCTCAAATCAAGATCCTTACCTTTGGCTTGAGGAAGTGGAGGGCGAAGAGGCGCTTTCCTGGGTGCGGGAGCAGAATGACCGCACCTTGGCGGATCTCGAATCTGATCCTGACTATGATGCTTTTGAAGCGGCCGCCGTCGAGGTGTTGACCTCGAAAGAGCGTATTCCCTACGGGCGGATTCGTTCCGGGCAGGTTTACAATTTCTGGCAGGACGAAACTAATGTCCGGGGGTTGTGGCGGCGAACTCCGCTGGAGAGCTACCGGGAAGAGGAACCCGATTGGGAAACGGTGCTCGACTTCGATCTTCTCGCAAAGCGCGAGGGTAAGAACTGGGTCTTCAAAGGCGCGGATTGTTTTCACGACAAAACGTCGGATAGCTACCGGTGTCTTGTTTCCTTGTCCGACGGAGGCAAGGATGCAGTCATCAAGCGCGAGTTTGATCTTGAGACCCGGAGCTTCGTTGAAGATGGCTTCGTGACGCCTGAGGCGAAACAGGGATCTGCCTGGGCGGGTCCGGATACACTTCTCATTAGCACGGACTGGGGTGAGGGATCGCTGACGGAGTCCGGATATCCCCGCATCGTGAAACGCTGGAAGCGTGGGACGCCGCTCGAGGAGGCGGACGTGCTGCTCTCCGGTGACGTCGAAGACGTCGGGGTCTGGCCCTACACGATCGAAACGAGCGATGATCGAATCCTGAGCTTTGTTGAAGAGTCGGATACTTTTTTTACCTCGACCCGCTGGTGGATCCCGGATGGTGAAACGGCTCCGGTGAAACTGCCGGTCCCTTCGAAGTGCAGTTTGATCGACGTGCTCGGTCCATCGCTTTTCATTCTTCTGAAAGAGGATTGGGAAGTCGATGGCACTGCCTTTCTGAGTGGAGATCTCGTCGCGTTTGATCTCGACGAATTTCTCGATACGAGAATGCTGCCCGGAGTTCAGCTGGTCTTTCATCCGACAGAATCTCAAGCAGTGGGTTCCGTCCATGTCGTCGGCGAGAAAGCGCTCATGACGATGGATGACAACGTGGCGGGGCAGGTGCTTCGATTGGATAAAGTGGGGGCGGACTGGGTGACGACACCGATCGATCTTCCGGTCGCGGGTCAGGCGGGGGTTGCCTTTGCAGACAAAGACGAAACGACCGCTTTCCTGACCTTTGAGGGATTCCTCACCCCTGATTCCCTCTACGAGTACGATAGCAATTCCGCTGAGGTTACTTTGCTGAAGCAGCTTCCGGCCAAGTATGATGCCGAGGGGCTAACCGTCGAACAACACTTTGCCGTGTCGACTGACGGCACACGCGTTCCCTATTTTGCGATTCATCGATCTGACATCACGCTGGACGGATCGACGCCCACACTTCTCTACGGTTATGGGGGCTTTCAGATTTCGTTGAATCCCGGCTACAACGGAACGACCGGGCGCCTCTGGCTCGAGAAAGGTGGTGCTTACGTTCTCGCCAACATTCGAGGTGGTGGAGAGTTCGGTCCAGACTGGCATCAGGCGGGGCTGAAATTGAATCGCCA
This sequence comes from Verrucomicrobiales bacterium, assembly GCA_029210205.1. Taxonomy (GTDB): domain Bacteria; phylum Verrucomicrobiota; class Verrucomicrobiia; order Verrucomicrobiales; family DEV007; genus Arctic95D-9. The sequence continues at coordinate 8,014 of JARGOD010000090.1, forward strand.
GCGAGTCTACGATGATTTCATCTCGGTGGGAGAAGATCTCATTGCCCGGAAACTGACTTCGCCAGAGCACCTCGGGATCATGGGGGGATCAAACGGAGGTCTTCTCATGGGGGTGATGCTCAACCAGCGTCCCGATCTCTGGAATGCTGTCGTCGTGCAGGTGCCGCTCCTGGACATGCTGCGCTACCACCTTCTTCTCGCGGGCGCTTCGTGGGTCGATGAATACGGCTCACCCGACGTTGCGGAAGAGAGGGCCTTCCTTGAAACGATTTCACCTTATCATAATTTCCACTCGTCGAAAAAGTATCCGACACCTTTCTTCGTCACCTCAACGAAAGACGACCGCGTTCATCCAGGGCACGCCCGCAAGATGGCGAAGTTGTTTGAGGACGCCGACCTCCCGTTTCTCTATTACGAGAACATCGATGGGGGGCACTCCGCCGCCGCGAATAAGAAGGAGCGCGCGAAGCGGACGGCGCTTGAGTATGTGTATTTGAAGCGACGTCTTTTCAATTCAATTAGGGGGAAATCATGAATTTCGAACAAGGAATATTAAGTTTAGAAGTGTTGCTACGGATGCGTTCGGTGATTCGAAATTCCTTATTCGAAATTCGACATTCAACAGGGTCAGGTCATCGACTCAACCCTGTTAAGTGGATCCTTCCTGCGATCCTTTTCCTTGGATGGCCAACGCTCAACGCGGATGACTTTCCAGACGAGGCGGAGATCCTCGCAGCCATGACAAAGGCTGCGACCTTTCATCACGAGCAACTCTCGATGAATGGCGGTTACGCTTCGTCGTGGGACGAAGAGACCGGTATTGGTTACTCGGAGCACCGGGAAAGTAAGTCGCTGATTTCAATTCAGCCCCACGGAACCACGACGATCGGACTACGGATGCTGCGAGCCTATCAAGTCACCGGTGAGACAGTATTTCTAGACGCGGCGGAAGGCGCCGCCGTAGCACTTGCCACGAGTCAGCTGTCTTCCGGCGGATGGGAAGCGGACTACGAGTTTGATCCCGAGTTCACCAGTAAACGCCACTGGCGAACCGATCTTGAACGTGGAGATACAGACCCGGGAAAACGGAAAGCGGTCTCAACACTGGACGATCACAAGACGACCTCTGCCCTGCAGTTCCTTCTCGAATTCGTGCATGCCGAAGAAGTGGCGCCTTCGGACGAAGTGGCGCGTGCTCTTGAGTTTGGAATAGATGCCTTGCTAGGGTCACAGTTCCCCAATGGTGGCTGGCCGCAGCGCTTCACTGGTCCGGCTGACCCCAACGTTCCGGTCGCGAAGGCCGGCATCCCGGACGATTGGCCACGGGAGTGGCCGCGGGAGGATTACGGGAACTTCGTGACGCTGAATGACGGTAACCTTGCCCATATCATGAGATTTCTCCTGCGGGCGCACGAGCTGACTGGCGAAGCCCGCTTTCTGAAAGCTGCAGTGCGACTGGGCGACTTCTTCCTCCTCGCTCAATTGCCGGAACCTCAACCCGCGTGGGCGCAGCAGTACGACGAGCAGATGCATCCGGTCTGGGCACGGAAATTTGAACCGCCTGCGGTGAGTTCGGTTGAGTCTTACAGCGCGGCGGAGACGCTTTTGCTGATCTGGCAGTCTACCGCGGAAGAGAAGTATCGCCTGACTGCGCTGGCAGGATTGGAGTGGATTCAGAATAGCCAGCTGCCGGATGGAAGCTGGGCCCGGTTTTACGAACTCGAAACGAATCAGCCGCTCTACTGCGAAGCGGACACCTATGAGCTGACCTACAAGGATGACAACCTCCCAACACACTATGGATTCAAAGTCGATGACGGTCTGGGCAGAAAGGTCGAAAGATTGATCGAGCGGTTTCAGCTCACCCCCGAAGAATCGCTTCAGAAGGAAGCACTTCCGCAGTGGGCCGCGACTTGGGAGAAGCGGGCGAAAGGATTACGCGGAAAAGTCAGGCAAGCGATCGAAAGCATGGAGAACGAAGGCTACTGGATGGACGATGGAAAAATTGACGCTGGCTTGTTCGTCAAACACGTTGGCGTGATGACCGACTATCTCGAAGCAATGCAGGAATCGCGCAAGCCTGACTGATCAGCGCCGCCCATGTTGTAGGCCCGGGTGAGACTCGGGTAGGCTCTTTATCCAGGTAGAGCGTGCTTCATCCCAAATGCCTTGATCGTTTGTCAGGGTCACACCGGAAGGTAGCGGCACCGGGTAGGGCTCATCGCCGGTCCAGACGAGGGTGACATTCTCATAGTTTCCGGGGGGAAAGCGCATGTCATCCTCTCCATTGATGGAGATCGCGCTCATGTGGATAATACAGTCGATCATTTCGACACGACCGGAACTGTTGGCCCATTTGAAAAACATCCCGGGGGCGCGGCCGATGCCATCTTCACCGGTCACGATGAAACGGTCGCGCCAGGGCTTGCCTTCGGCTCCATCATGCGGTTGGGCGGAGATGCGAATCAAGGAGTCGCGAATGACGGTGGTGAGTTCGGCGACACGGCCATCGGGCGCGCGTTGTGAAAGGAAGACGAAGCTGCCATCGATGAGGCAGTTGATGACGGCTCCGGGAACCAAGTCGTCGTTCTCGATCGCATCGTCGCGAATGTCTTCCATCCAGGCGCGCTCGAGCGTCCAGTGGTCGAGTCCTTCACCGGGTCCAATTCCGTCCTCGGTGTTACGAAAGTAAACGTCCTTCACCGTGAGGCTGCCTTCACAGTGCTTGGCGAGAAGTGCATCGCCGTCCCACATTTCCTTCACGACGCGCCAGGGGAGTTTGGGTGATTGCAAGCCGATCACGGCCACGCCAGACAAAGACAGATCTTTGGCGTCGCGGAGCTGAAGTGGGTAGATCTCTTCGTTGTCTAATTCCTGCGTCACGAGGACTGAAGTGTCAGGGTAACCCACTCCGTTTTCGGGGTCGCGATGACGTGCTGAATGCAGAGCGAATTCCGGGAGTGTCACAAAATGCTCGGACTCCCCACCATAGATCGTGACCCCTTCGGCAAGAACGTGTGTGCCGTCTGTCAGTTCGTCGAGGTAGACCTGATTGTAATATTCTCCCGGAGAAAGCCGGTGTTCAGCGTCCTCTGCGATGACAGAAGTGACGAGAATAAAAAAGCTGACGATAGATCGATGAAGCACTGGGAAAGCTACCCGCCTTAAGGGTTCTCAGCAATTGCTTCGTTGGGCACAAGCCTTCGCGCCTTAGAGCGTCCGCCGTTCCAAATATCGTATTCAGGATCGGCGTAATCGTTGAAAAAGGCGTGCAATTTTTTTGACATTTCTTCCTGCACTTCAACAAGATCTGGTTGACCGAAGAGATTGACGCGCTCCATCGGATCGTTCTCCATGTCGTAGAGTTCGGAAGGGCCGTCCGGGTTCCGGCGGAGAACGATTTTCCAGCGATCGTCGCGAAATGATCGACAGCCTTCCATTTCGTAGCCCATTTCATTTTCCCAGGCGACGTCATCACCCTTCAGGAGCAGGGCAAAGTTCCGGCCGGGTGACTTCGGTGTGGTTGGCATGCGGTGGCCGAGATCGAGATGATGAAGAACACTGGGCAGAAAATCGTAGTTCGACACGATGAGATCACTTTCTCCCGGGGTCACGGCACCGGGTTGACGAAAGATGAAGGGGATTTGCATCATCATATCGTGCGCGGCGATGGGGCGGGTGTGGTCTCCCATTCCGAAGAAACCATTCTGGCCACCCATCCAACCTTGATCCCCGGCAAAGACGACGAGGGTGTTTTCATCGAGTCCGTTATCTTTCAGCGCCTGAAGGATTTCCCCAACCCCGTCGTCGATCGCGCTGACTTCAGCAGCGACTCGGCGAATGCTGACATCGTTGTTATGATAGTCGAGATTGTTGTATTGCCAGGGGTGGACCGTATCACGCGGGAAAGAGAGGAGGGGTTTGTCCGCGTAGTATTCGACGTGGCGGTTTTGTGATTCACGCAGGAGGAGCGGGCTGAGGCAGTAGGGGCCGTTGTAGGCGAGGTAGAGGAAAAATGGCTCTTCGCTGTCCTTCTGTGCTTCGAGAAATTCCTTTCCCCGCTCTGTCCAGAGGTCGGTCATGTATTTCGGTGAGGGTTTGACCTCGCCGTTCTCAATAATGGGGTCGGTGTAGAGATTGCTGGTTCCTCCGCGCGGCATCGTGATCCACGTCGAAAAGCCGTCTTGAGGTGTCAGGTTTGCACCGAGGTGCCACTTTCCGACGAGGCCGCAGGTGTAGCCTTCGTCGTGGAGAATCTCCGGGAGAGTTTCAAATTCTTCGAGGGTGTAGTAGGCTTCATCCCCCATCATATATTTGTTATCGAGAAAGGAATGAACGCCATGCTGTGAAGGAAGCAGCCCGGTGAGGAAGGTTGCCCGCGTCGGGGAGCAGACGGGGTTGCTGCTGAGGGCGCGCCGGAAGAGAAAGCCTTCCTCCGCCATCTCATCAATGTGAGGAGTTCGAATGTCAGGGTTCCCGTAGCAGCCGAGGGTCCACGCTCCGTGGTTGTCGGTCAGGATGAAAACGAGGTTTGTCGGTTTGGTTTCTCCGCGGGCAGTGAGAGCGAGTGAAAGCAGGGCGGCGATAATGACGATTCCGAGGCGCATCATTGAGTTCTAGCGAATTTTAGCCACCTCGACCATTCCCTAATCCCGTGCTGCCGGAAAGGGTTGTGTCTGGCCCACCGGGTAGATCGTGAACTGGTGCCGGAACTGCCGCGGGGTCGTACCCTTCAGCGCGCGAAAGCGACGGTTGAAGTGCGACAGGTTCTGGAAGCCGGAGTCAAAAGCGATTTCGGAGATTGGATCCGTGGTCTCGAGGAGGCGTCGACAGGCTTCCCCGATTCGAAGCTCATGCAGGTATTCGATGAGCGTCTTTCCGGTGTTGGCTTTGAAAAAGCGGCAGAAAGATTTGGGGCTCATCTTTGCGACACCGGCGGCGCTTTCGAGAGTGACTTGGCGGGTTTTGTTCTGCTGAAGGAAACTGATCACCTCGCCAAGACGCGAGATATCCTGTTCTTTCAGCGAGGGAGAAAAGGCAGGACTCGCGAGAGGTGTTTTTTCGTCGCTCAGAGCGAAGTATTCGAGGAGACGCAGAAGTGAGAGAAGGCGTTCGAACTGCGTTTGATTCTCCATCTCAAGTATTATCGATGCAGCGTCTCTTGCGGTGCGACCGTGGAATTCGAATCCGAATCTGGCTTCTTCGAGAAACTCACGTACTACGGTCATCTCCGTTTTGCGAAGGAGATCGTCGCCGAGGGATGCGGCCGAGAACTGGATTACGGCCAGCGAGGGTTTATCCCAGTCTTTCTCGTCCGGCTTTCCTGACTGCAGCGCATGCGGGATGTTCGGCCCGTTCATGATGAGAGTGCCTTCGGTGAGTGAGCCAATGTGATCTCCGGACATGTATTCCCCGGCAAGATCCTTAAGGGACAGTAAGATATCGAACTCCGGGTGGTAGTGATAGACTGGCCAAACGTCGCGGTCGATTTTGAAGACCATGGCTTGTGAGGCTCCGGTCGGGATGAATTCTAATTGAGGTCTGGCCATGGCGAGATCAGGTAAAGTGTACCGTAATCTACGGCTTAAACGCGTATTTTTCCGAAAAAGTGAGAAAATAGTATTAGTTTGTGTCCTGATCCGATTTGCGACATCGACTTCAAGTGCCGACCTTTCGTAACCTTCTTCACTGACGATGCGATTTCCCCCTTCAGTCCTTTTTGCGCTAATCCTGATGCCGATCGGTTTGACCGCTTCGGAGGAGCTGGCGTTCTTTGAAAAGAAGATCCGTCCGGTCCTCGCCGAGAAGTGTTACAGCTGCCATTCGGCTGATGCGGAAAAGCTCAAGGGGAGTCTTCAGGTGGACCACCTGGAGCATCTACTGGCTGGCGGTGAGACCGGCGCGGCGATCGAGCCGGGGAATGCTCCGGCAAGCCTCTTGATTGAATCGATCCGCTACGGGAACGAGGATCTCCAGATGCCGCCGAAGGAGAAGCTCAGCGACGAGATCGTGAAGAATTTTGAAACGTGGATCAATGCGGGCGCAATCTGGCCCGATGAGCCGGTTCCGCAGCGTGACGGGAAATCGAAAGACGGCTACTTCGATCTTCAAGAGCGCTATGAGGAACACTGGAGCTGGCGCCCCGTCGATAAGTCGGAGCTGCCATCAGTCTCGGATAGCGAGTGGGTAAGGCAGCCCGTGGACCATTTTATTTTGAGCGGGATTGACTCCCTCGATCTTCGACCTGCCGTTGAGGCTGAGCCTTCGGCCTGGTTACGTCGGGTCTACTTCGATCTCATTGGCCTGCCTCCGACGCTGGAACAAATTGATGCATTTCTGAATGACGGGCAACCAGGTGCGGAAGAACGCGTCGTGGATGAGCTGCTGACTTCGCCTCGATTTGGAGAGAAGTGGGCGCGTCACTGGATGGACCTCGTTCGCTATGCTGACACTTATGGTCATGAGTTCGATTACGAAATCGCCCACTCCCATGAGTATCGCGATTACCTGATCCGGGCGTTTAATGCGGATGTGCCGTATGATCAACTGATCCGTGAGCACGTTGCGGGAGATCTTATCTCGACACCGCGCCGCCATCCTGAGGAGCAGTTCAATGAATCTATTCTCGGAACCGGGTTCTGGTATTTTCACGAGGCGACTCATGCGCCGACGGATGTCCTCGCAAACGAGGCGGACATCATGGACAATCAGATCGATGTCTTTGGAAAGTCATTCCTTGGGCTGACGATTTCCTGCGCCCGCTGTCACGATCACAAGTTCGATGCGATTTCGACGGCGGATTACTACGCGCTGACCGCCTACCTGCATGGAAGTGCGAGACAGGACTTTCCGCTCGATCCGCAACGCGCCCGGGAAAAGACGAGAGTCGAGCTCGAAGAGTTGAAGGTGAAAGCGGATCGTGAAATCTCATCCGAGCCAGTTCCTGAGTTGGCGGAAGTGGATGCCGACGTGTTTGAAGATTTCAATGCGGGCGTCATCCCTGAAGGCTGGAGCGCCTCAGGATTTGCCTTTGCAGGAGGAGGCTCCAAGGCAGGTCTTCGCTATGATGAAGACATTCCGATGACAGTGCCGGGGACGATCGACAGCGGCGTCTTCGGGAGGGAGCAGGTCGGAGTTCTTCGATCGCCCACGTTCACCATCACTGAGGAGAACATGCACCTCCTTCTTCGCGCGGAAGGAGTCGACGTTCGTCTTGTGATTGATAACTACCAGATGTCCAAGTTCAGTGGTCTGCTTTTCAGGGGAACGTTCGCGCAGGACGTGGATACCAAAGGCAAGTTCAAGTGGATCACCTTCACGCGCGATTTAAGGAAGTATGTGGGGCATAAGGCTTATCTCGAGATTGTCGATGCGGAAGACGGGTTTGTGATCCTGGATGAAATTCTGCAATCGGGTTCGACCAAAGCGCCGGCCGTGCCGAAGCTTGCGAAAGCACCTGCCCTCACTGACGCGCAAAAGGAGGCCCTCACAGCGGGGCTCGAAAAAATCGATCGGCTTCCTGCTCCGCGCTACGCGGTAGCGATGGCTGAGGGCACGAAAGAGAACACGCAGGTCTACGTGCGCGGCAGTCACCGCAGCCTTGGCGAGGAAGTTCCACCGAGATTTCTGGAAGCGCTCGGCGGAGAGCGGGGAGACCGTCTCGCCCTGGCGAATCAGATTGCCAACCCGAAGAACCCGCTGACTTCGCGCGTCATGGTAAACCGGATTTGGCATCACCTCTTCGGGCGCGGCATTGTCGGTTCGGTCGATGACTTCGGTCCCATGGGTCAAATGCCAACCCACCCGGAACTGCTCGACTGGCTCGCGACGGATTTCGTGGAGAACGGTTGGTCCTTGAAGCAGACGGTTCGCAGTCTCGTGCTCTCGTCCACCTATCGCCAGTCCTCGGCTCCACATCCTGATGTTTCTCCCGGTCATCTCGCTGAGGTGGATCCTAACAACGAGATGCTTTCGCGCATGCCGGTGAAGCGCCTCACTGGTGAAGCGATCCGTGACTCAATTCTGGCGGTGTCAGGGCGCCTTGATGAAAAGAGATATGGGCTACCCGTCCCCACGCATCGAACGGCCTTCATGACCGGTCGAGGTGGGCGGGATAGCGGGCCTCTCGACGGTGACGCACGCCGCTCGATTTATGGGGCCGTTTACCGCAACTTTCTTTCTCCCTTCATGCTCACCTTCGACGTGCCGAGTCCCTTCGGACCAAAGGGGCGGCGCAGCGTTTCGAATGTGCCGGCGCAGGCGCTCGTTCTCATGAACGATCCGTTCGTCGTTGAACAGAGTCGACTCTGGGGAGAGAAAGTTGCTGCCGAGGACGGAGCAGAGACGGAGAAGTTGGATGCGATGTATCTTGAGGCGCTTGGTCGGGAGCCGGTAAATCGCGAGAGAGAGAAGATCCTGAGTTTTCTCAACGAGTCGGAGGGCGATCCTTTGGATCGCTGGGCTCAAGTGGCGCACGTTCTGATTAACACGAAAGAGTTCATATTTATTCCCTGACAAACCATCATGCACTGTCATCAATTTCAGAATCGTCCTGTCTCCCGTCGCGACATGCTTCGCGGTTGCGCGATGGGATTTGGCGGGGTCGCGATGCAGGCGCTCATGGCGGAGCAGGCGCAGGCGAAGATCACAAATCCGCTGGCGCCGAGGACGCCGCACTTCAAGCCCAAGGCGAAGAACGTCATCTTTCTCTACATGGATGGCGGGCCGTCACATGTCGATACCTTCGACTATAAGCCGATGCTCACGAAGTATGATGGGCGAGATCCGAAAGAGGTCATTGGAGAGTTGGCTCCGACCCAGTTCGACAATGTCGGGAGCATTCTGGGTTCACCATGGGAATTTAAACAGCGTGGCGAAAGTGGTGCCTGGGTGAGTGACCTTTTTCCTCACCTCGCGGAGACGGAAGTCATCGACGAACTCGCCTTCGTGAAATCGATGACCTCCCGGTTTTCGGAGCACACCTTTGCGAATTA
>JARGOD010000091.1 GCA_029210205.1 Verrucomicrobiales bacterium
TGCCTTCGTGCGGTTTGAAATAGGGGTGAATGGAGACAGTGGATTCGGGAGTCATGGTTCTTCTTTAGGCGATTTGAGGCGGGTCGTAAAGTCTGTGAACACGTCTTCTTCCGGAACGGTGCCCTCGTCTTTTCCGATTCCACTCTCGGAGAGGAATTCCCGTTCGAACTCAGCCAGCTTTTCCAATTCTTTCGTTTCGTAGTCTTCTGGAACGGGAAACCGGGCGTCAGGTTTGCGGGGAGGGAAGGGGAGACTGATTTCATCGTCGGTGGAAGCAATCCACTCCCGGAGAAACTCGCGGGTTTCTCCGGGCTTGATCGACCTCGGCGGATCTCCGGTGATTTTTTTCTTCCAAAAGATCTACCTTTGCAAAAGTGGGACAGTCAGGCTCGGCAAACATATCGATCCAAAAGACGGAATAGCCCCGACCGCGTAGAACTCCCTTGAGTGATTTACGACCCAGATAACGAAGGTCGTCCGCGAGTTCACTTTCAAGGGTCGATAACACATAGGCGAGTTCGGTCGAGACGACGAAACGGCGCGGGGATGAGAAGCGGCAAAGGCGAAAGCCGATGTCGATCGCACTACCCGTGAAGTCGAATCGATTTGGGGCATCGCCGGGAATCACTGAATTGGCGACCGGAAAGCCGGCGAGCCATGCAGCTGCCTTAACCACGACTTCGCTCTCCTCGTATTCCCGGTTCCATCGGTTCGATACACTGCGAAAGGCGTCGAGGAGACGAGGTAGCTCGTCCATGTCTTCAATCCTCGCGACAAAGACAAGTTCGTCTCCGATGGCTTTCCAGGGATTCACTTCCGGCGATGAGACGAAGAATCTCGGGTTTGGATCGAGCGCTGACGCCAGCATCGAAGGGAACTTCGTGTAAAAGCTGTGGGCGATCGCAAGCCAACTTTGCCCTTTTTCGCGATACTCCTGCTTCAGCGCGGTCGAGTTGACGATATCGACGCTGAGAAACAATCGGAGTGATCGCTGCGTGATCTGATTATACTCCTCCCGGGAGATGGATTCGGGAAACCGCATGGGCGAGCGCCTAGTCGAACTTGTGGCCCAACTCTTCGAGGGTTTTCTTCCTGATCTCGATGGCACCGCCGGAGAGCTGGTAGCGATTGATGAGGTGCCCGATGGAGCCTTTCGCTTTTTCCCACTCTTCGACAAACTCCTCTGCAGGCATCAGAAAACCGGCCGCGAACCAGTTCGCTTCCCACTCGGCCCGGTGGCCCGCCTGGCGCGTCGCGAAGAGGGGCTTTTCTCCGAGACGGGAATGGAGGAAGTAGTGGCCCAGCTCATGAGCGATCGTGAAATTGTTTCGATAGGTGCCGGGGATGGGGGAAAGGGCGATGAGAAACTTTCCCCCTTCCTCGACTTCAACATAGCCGGTCGAGCCTGTCTCCGGCACGTTGCCGGTCACAATCCGCCCCCCCAATTCTGTGACGATGGGTTCGAGAGCTTCGCCGGATCGGTACCCCACCTCACGAGCCATTTTTGCCGCCAAGTCATCGATAAAGCGCTTCGTCCAACCCGTCGCCTCGGGCTTCGGGAGGCTGGACGTCTTCCCGACGGGCGGGTCAGAGAACATGTCGGACAGTTTCATCAGGAGAATTTGGCGCAAATTCAAAAGTGTTCAATTGAACTTTATTTAGAAACGGCGCAGATGGGTGATTTATTAGGACATCCGTATCACTAAATGACAAGCTTTCTATGGCGGGGGAGGGGCTTTTCTGCTTTCCTTACGTTTTCGTAGGGAACTCATGCCGACGCTGAACTGGATAGGAAAAGAGGCGGTGATCCGTCATCACAAGGAGGTGCCGTTTCGGCTGCTGGAAACGGATGAGAAGCTGTCGCATCGCGATGAGGACGGTGGAAATCTGATCGTCCAGGGGGACAATCTGCATGCCCTGAAAGCGCTCCTGCCGCGCTATGCGGGCAAGGTGAAATGCATCTACATCGACCCGCCGTATAACACGGGAAAAGAGGGCTGGGTTTACAACGACAATGTGAATTCGCCCGAGATTCGCCAGTGGTTGGAAAAGACCGTCGGGAAAGAAGGGGAGGATCTCAGTCGGCACGACAAATGGCTCTGCATGATGTATCCGCGGCTCGTGTTGCTGAAGGAGTTTTTGAGCGAGGACGGGGCGATCTTTGTGAGCATTGATGACAATGAACTTCAAAGTTTGATCTTTTTACTTACGGAACTGTTTTCGACAAAGAATTACTTAGCGACGTTTGCATGGAAGACTGACGGAAATTTTGATAACCAAGCAAAAATAAAGGTTAATCACGAGTATATCGTTGCCTTTGCTAGAAACTCGGACCGGTTTGAGCATCCACCAGTTGTTGACCCCTCGATTCCTGATTCTAGTAAATTGAAGCGTCCGGAAATTCGGAATACGATTGTAAAAAATGGTCCAAAGAATCCGATCTCCAATATACGCCTGCCAGCCGGGTTTCCTGCTGGCTTTGCCGAGGGTGAATTATCAGAAGCTGAAGGCGATTGGCCAAAATTTTCAGGAAGGGCTCAGATTGAAGAGGGAACTCTTTCAACCGAAGTAGTATTGTCTTCTGGGTGGAGCTCGAAACGGCTGTTGGAAAAATTTATTGAAAACAAATTTAATCCGATTCGCGATAGCAAAAACCAAGAAACCCGGTTCGAGTTGATGCAATCAGGAACAATCGAGATTGTAAAAGTGCGGGATAAACCAAGTCACGTAGTTTCTACGTTAGGTGGATTTAGCTCAACTCAGAACATGTCGGCTCGGTTGAAAGCGATGGGGATTTCATTCGACTACCCTAAGCCAGTCGAGCTTATCCAATATTTGATATCAATGATGGGTGAGGAATGCTTAGTCCTCGATTCCTTCGCCGGTAGCGGCACGACCGGCCAAGCTGTCCTCAAGCAGAATGCGGAGGACGGAGGAAACCGAAAATTCATCCTCGTCGAGATGGACGAAGGGATCTCCCGCGACATCACCGCCGAGCGGGTTCGTCGCGCCGCCAAAGGCTACACGACTCCCAAGGGCAAGTCCGTCGAGGGCCTCGGCGGCGGCTTTTCCTACTGCCGTCTTTCCGAGGAGCCGCTTTTCGATGAATTCGGCGCGATTCGCGAGGACGTGACCTTTGCCCAGCTCGCCGAATTCGTCTGGTTCGCCGAGACCGGGACGGGCTACACCGGTAAAGGCGATAGCCCGCTCCTCGGCGTCCACGGGGGCCGCGCCGTTTACCTGCTTTTCAACGGCATCCTCGGCGATCGTCGTCCGAACGGTGGCAACATCCTAACGAAACCGATCCTCGATGAGCTCCCCGCGCACGACGGCAACCGCATCATCTACGCGGCCGCGAGTCGCCTTGGTGAGGCCACTCTTCAGCGAGAGCGCATTACCTTCAAACAAACCCCGTATGCGATCGAGGTGTAGATGAGTTTGTCCCGATTCAATTCGTCGCTCACCTTGGAGCTGCTGTGCAATGGTCAGGAGCATCAGTATCTGGAGCGCAAAGGGCGTGATACGAAACCGACAAAGATCGCGAACGAACTCATCGGAATGCTTAATGCCGGGGGAGGGACGCTCGTGTTCGGGATTGCCGACGATGGGGTGGTAGAAGATCTCGGGTCGACGAGCCTTTTGCCTTCCCAACCTGTCGATCTCGATCGCTTCCGGACAGCGGTGCATGAATTCATCGAGCCACCAGCGAATATTGAACTTGAGGAATTGTATCTCGAGTCGGGAGAGTTGATCTTTCTTTTCCACGTCGAGCCGGATCACGAGCGCCTTTTTCAGCGCAAAGACAATGAGGAAGTCTATCTCCGCATTGCTTCGGAAAACAAAGGGCCCCTCAGTCGTGAAGAGGTCAAGAAGCTGGAATACAACAAGTCGATCCGCACGTTCGAAGACGAAGTCCGACCGGATTTTGATCCGGCAGACCTTGATCGTGCGGTGTGTGAAAGTTATCGCGAGACGATGAAGTTCGAGGGAACTTTTGAGGAATTAATGGTGAAGCGAAGCCTTGCAAAGCGGAGCGAGGACGGAGTGATTTTCAAAAACTCAGCGATCCTTTTATTCGCCGAAAATCCGGACACCTACATCGCGAATGCGAGTGTGCGGTATGTGCGCTATCGGGGAAACCAACGGCAGTCGGGAACGGAGTTCAACGTCGTCAAGGATCAACGCTTTGAGGCGAATATTCCGACGTTGATTCGGCAGTTGGAAGCTTTCATTGAGGCTTCGCTGAGAGATTTCTATTTCCTCGACATGTCGAATGGTAAATTTGTGCAGATTCCAGAGGTTCCGAAAGAAGCATGGCTCGAGGGGATCGTGAATGCCCTGTGTCACCGATCTTATAATTTGCAAGGCAACCCGGTCATGATCCGGCATTTCGATAATCGGCTGGAGATTCTCAATAGTGGTCCTCTCCCAGCCCAGGTAACGGTCGAGAACATCGAGCACGAGCGGTATGCGAGAAATCCACGAATTGCCCGTGCCCTGTATGACCTCGGATATGTCCGGGAATTGAATGAGGGCGTCCCGAGGATCTATCGTGCGATGCGCGATCTCATGCTGGTGCCGGAGTACCGGGACTCGGACAATACGGTCACGCTGACCCTGAATAATAAGGTCGCTGATCACAAAGAGACGATTTTGGCTGAGGTCATGAGAAGAATCGGCAGCGCGTGGGAGGGTCTGAATGAGACGCAAAAACGGATCGTCGAGATCTTATTTGAGCAAAATGAGGCGAAGATCGATTTGATCCGCGAAGATCTGGATATCAGCGAGCAAGCAATTCGGAAGAATCTGAAAATATTGGAAATGGAAAAAATCGTCGTACGGGTGAGCGACAAAATTCGCGACAGGAACGCCATTTACCGCTTTCCACAGGAATAAGGAAACTTCAGTACCGAATAAGACAACCTGATCAGGCGGGGTGATACAGCGATGTAACCCACTGGTTACAAGGGAGATGCATGATTGTTGCGACTAAATTTCGAGCCACAAGACAAGCTGAGGTGTAAATAAGACAACCGCCGACCTAACCCTGTTGACTCAGTGACTTAACCCTATTGAATTGCTCCTACTCATGCCCACTTTCACCCCCAAGCTCTACCAGCAAAGCGCGCTCGACAGCATCGCGGCGTATTTTTGCGAGTGTCAGCAGATGGGGAACGCGGACTATGCCTTCCAGGAAACGACCAAGGCCCTCTGGGAGCGGAAGTCGGATTTCACTCCGCTGACAGGTTTCCCGGAGGAGATGCCGTATTTCTGTCTGCGGGTCCCTACGGGGGGCGGTAAGACCTTTCTCGCGGCGAAGAGCGTCGCGATGGTGAACGACCTGCTGCTGCACACGGAGCACAGCGTGATCCTCTGGCTCGTCCCGTCGAAAGCGATCCGCGATCAAACCATGGGTGCGCTGAAGAATCGTGAGAATCCGCTGCATCTCGCTCTACGTGAAGCCGGACCGGTCACGGTGATGGATCTGGATGAAGCGAAGGCGCTGAATCGCTCGACGCTGGACACGAGCACGGTGGTCATCGTCGCGACACGGCAGGCCTTTCAGATCACTGACGAAGAGCAGCGCAAGGTCTACGAAACCAGCGGTTCGTTGATGAGTCTGTTCGACAACCTTTCGGCAGATCAACGCAACCAACTCCTCAAGGACGAGGATGGAACGGTCCCGTTTTCTCTGGTGAATGCGCTGCGTCTGCGGCGGCCCTTTGTGATCGTTGATGAGGCGCACAACAGCCGGACTGAGTTGTCTTTTGAGACACTGGCGAAATTTCATCCTTCAGGGATCATGGAGCTGACGGCGACTCCGGACATCGAGAAAACGCCCAGCAACGTGCTGCACGCGGTCTCGGCGGTGGAGCTGAAGCGGGAGGAGATGATCAAGCTGCCGATCCTGCTGGAGACGGAGCCCAATGCGCAGCGGTGTCTCGCCCTTGCGATCGACCAGCGGAACCAGTTGGAGGTGCATGCCCGAAAAGAGCAGGCGGGAGGCGCGCCCTATCTGCGACCGCTCGTGTTGCTTCAGGCGGAGGCTCGTTCCGCCGCGCGCGACACGAGGCATGCCGACTGGGTCAAGGCGGAGCTGATCGAGAATCATCACGTCCCGGAGGAAGAGATTGTCGTGGCGACCGGCAGCGAGCGGGGACTCGAGCAGCTCGAGGCGGATTTTGAGGGCGGCATTTTCTCAGAGAAGTGTCCCGTGAAGTTCGTCATCACCCAGAAGGCGCTCGCGGAAGGGTGGGATTGTCCTTTTGCCTACATCCTCGCCAGCCTTGCGGAGTTGCGAAGCGCGACGGCGGTAGAGCAATTGCTGGGACGGATCCTGCGTCAGCCTCAGGCAAAACGCCGGGAGACGGAGGCGTTGAATCGCTCTTACGCGTTTGTCGCGTCAAAAGACTTTGGAGAAACCGCGGCGACCTTGCGCGACAGTCTTGTGGAAGGTGCAGGCTTTGACCGTGAAGAGGCGGCAGATTTTGTCTCAGCGCGAAAGACGGAGCAAGGGAACCTGGATTTTAAGCGCGGGGGGAAGCGGGTCGTCTTCACTCCAATGACGGTTCCGGTTTCCGAAACGCTTGATGTGAAGAAGTTGTCCCCGGAGCTGAAAAAGAAGGTGAAGTTCCGACCCAAGAGTCAGGAGCTGGAGATTAACGCGCCGCTTTCTGAAGCGGAAACGGATGAGCTACAGGAGTCTGCGGTGATGGAGGACACGAGGGAGGTGCTCCGACAGGCCGGCCAGTTCAGCCGCGAGAAGGCGGTGAAAATTTTCACGACGCCGTCCGAGCAGGGGGCCGCGTTTTTTGTCCCGCAGATGGAAGTGTTAATCGACGGGGAGCTGCGACTCTACGATGAGCCGGAGGCGCTGGATTATCCCTGGGAATTGCCTTTATACGAGGCAGCCCCGACCACGGTGCAGATCTCGGCGCTCAATGATGCGGTGAAAGTTAAACAGGGCGGAGAGATCGATATCGACAAGGAGAAGGGCAGGGTCACGACGCGATTCGTCGAAGATCTGGAGCGCGATCTGAATCTCGCTTACGTTCCTGAAAACTGGACCGAGGCGAAGCTCGCCGCTTGGTTTTGCCGACAGATTCATGATCCTTCGATCACGCATGCGAGCAAGACTGCGTTTGTCTCCGGCTGGCTGGGAAAACTCCTAGAGGGCGAGAAGATGGATTTGGCCCGCGTCAATCGGCAGAAGTTCCTGCTCCGCAATCTGGTTGATGATCAGATCAACGAACTCCGGAAAGAGGCGATCCGGACCGCGCACGAGACCTTTCTCTTCGGCGAGGGACACGAGGATCGCGTCAGAGTCGGCTCCGAATATCAATTCGAGTTTCATCCCGATGCCTATGCACCCGATCGGGACTACGACGCAAAGTATGGAGAGCACGATTTCCAAAAGCACTACTATCCCCGGATCGGTGACTTCGACTCGAAGGAGGAGTTTGCCTGCGCTTGCTGGCTCGATCGTCAACCCGGGATCGAGTCCTGGGTTCGGAACCTCGTCAGGAAGAACGGCGCTTCGTTCTTTCTCCAAGGTGCGGAGAAACGATTCTATCCAGACTTTGTCTGCAAACTGACCGATGGACGAACGCTCGTCGTCGAATACAAAGGAGGAGACCGTTGGAAGAATGCGGCGTCGGACCGCAGGCTGGGCGAACTGTGGGCGGAATTAAGCGACGGAGCTTGCGTCTTCGTCATGGTGAAGGACAAGAAGTGGGAGTGGATTTCCGAAGCAATGAGGTCTTGATCCTCATCCAACTGCCTAACGAAACTTCCCATAAAGATGCTGTCCTTTCCGGGAAGCTTCGAGTGCTTTGATTGTGTCCACCTCTGCCCCTGGATCGCCTTCGGCTTCCATCCAGGCATCGAGCGCTCCCGCAAGGCGGGTTTTGATCTCAGCGTAGCCCGTATT
The DNA here is from genome assembly GCA_029210205.1 of Verrucomicrobiales bacterium. Classification (GTDB taxonomy): domain Bacteria; phylum Verrucomicrobiota; class Verrucomicrobiia; order Verrucomicrobiales; family DEV007; genus Arctic95D-9. The sequence continues at coordinate 7,931 of JARGOD010000091.1, forward strand.
CTCGGCGAGGTTCTCCATTTCATAGGAGTCTTCGCGGGTGTGGTAGAGCTGTTCGGAAGGTCGACTCATGTAGCGCTTGATGACTTCGTAGGCGCTGGGTCCTTTCATGGGGTCGTCGCCCATCCAGGTCGCCCAGTAAGGGTTGTTTAATCGACCGCCGCCCATGAGATGTTTCTCAATGTAGAGTTCTTCGGGAAGGAGATTTCGAATGTAGCGAAACTTCCCATCGGTGATGGAGCGGATCGGATAGCGGGGGCCTTCCGGGAGGTTGTTGTGAATTCCATAGGCAAAATCGCGATGCTTTTCCGTCTCGCCGTGGAGGACGGGGGCGAAGCTGCTTCCGTCGACTTGAGGTTCCACCTCTCCCCCTGCAAGATCAACGAGAGTAGGAGCGACGTCGGCGTATTGGATAAGCGCGTCGGTGCGTTTTCCTTCCGCTACTTTCCCGGGCCATGCAGCGATGAATGCGGTGTGGAGTCCAGTGTTCCAGTTCGTCCACTTGCAGCCGGGAAACTGAGAGCCTTGTTCGGAGGTGAAAATGACGAGGGTTTCCTCTGCTTTTCCGCTTTCTTCCAGCGCCTCCAGAATGTCTCCGACTTGGGAATCCATGTAGGTGATCTCGGCGAGATAGTCAGCGAAGTGTCCACGTGTCTCAGGCGTGTCGGCAAGATTCGGCGGGAGCTTGATTTTTTTTCGTGGATACTGCGATGCATCACCCATGACCCACGGGATGTGTGGCTCTGTTAATCCGATCACGAGGCAGAAGGGTTCGTCCCCGGCGATGTAGTTTTGCATTCCGCTCAGGTCGTGGGGTTCGGTCGGGTTTCGAACACAGCTTTTGTCGAATCCCTCGACGGGATCGAAGGGGTAATTCTCGGCGGGTTTGACATGAACTTTCCCGGCGATTCCGACTCTGTAGCCGAGTGGCTTCAGATAATGGGGCAGGCTTCGGGTCTCCGGCCGGCTCGCAGAATGGTTCCAGGCGCAACCATTGCTCATCGGGTATTGGCCGGAGTAAAGCTCAGCACGGCACGGCTGGCACATCGCGGTGGCAAGATAAGCCTGGTTGAATGTCAGGCCCCGGGCGGCAAGCGCATCGAGATTCGGTGTCTTCGCATTCTCACCTCCGTAAAGGGGAAGGTCATTGTAGGTGCAGTCGTCGCCGACAATGATGAGGAAGTTTGGTTGCGTCGCATTCGCGGCGCAGGAGAAGAGGAGTAAAGAAGTAAAGAAGTAGAGAATTGTCTTCATAGGAGCTTAAAAGCCAGCTTCAGAAGTGGTGGCTTCCATTCCGGGTAGGAGTTTTGGCAACAGTAAATTGAGTTGCTCCAGAGAGCCCGTAGTTTCGATGTGAATTTCGGGCGAATCTTTTGAAAGATCGGGTGTCCCGGAAAGAAGGCTGGCAACGCGTTTGGCGACTGCGGGTCCGGTATCGATCAGGTTTACGCCATCAGGAATTCGGCGTTCGATGACTGGGCGAAGAAAGGGGTAGTGGGTGCAGCCGAGGACAAGAACATCAGCATTCGAGGCGAGCAGCGGGGCAATCGCTTCATCGATTGCGTCTTCCGCCTCAGGCCCATCCAGGTTGCCCGCTTCTACCAATTCGACAAAGCGGGGGCAAGGCTGGGTGATGACACGGACACCTTTCGCGTGTGTGTTGACGAGTTGGTGAAATTTTTCCCCGGCGATGGACGCTTCAGTCGCAAGCACTCCCACGACGCCTGATCGAGTGATTTCGGAAGCTGGCTTGACGGCTGGCTCCATTCCGACCACCGGGAGCGGATAGGTGGCGCGGAGCGAGCCGACGGCATGGATCGTCGCCGAGTTGCAGGCAATCACAAGAATCTCAGCGCCTTGCTCCAGCAGGTAATCCGCAATGCTCGTGACACGCTCGCAAATGATGTTACCCGGCTTGTTGCCATAGGGACACCAGGAGGAATCGGCGACGTAGTGCAGCTCGGCACCGCGCAGGCACTTGTGGATCTCCTTTAAAACTGAGAGCCCTCCGACGCCTGAATCCAGTATCCCGATTTTCACTGCTACTAGTTCTCTCAATAATGCTCAGGAAGCCGTAGAGAGGACATTCCTGTCCTCTTCAAGTTTGTAGAGGGCAGGAATGCCCTCGCTACAGTGGAGCTAGTTTTTATCCTTCGTTTTTGCCTTGGGTTTCTTGGGGCTGTTGATTTCTCTTTCAGGAGCTGGCGGTTGATTTAGATCGGCTTCTGACGGGAGCAAGACTCGAACCATTTCAGCTTTCTCATCAAGGTTCTCGTTCAACTGATCTTCGGTGATTGGTTCTGAGGGTACCCCGTCTTCCGGTACTTCCCCACCTGCTACCCATACGATTGCGTTGAGGACGACCTTTCGAAAATCATCCAGAGCCCAGTTGCGGTGCCAGTGGCCACCGGTGAATCCAACTCCTCTTCCGCCATCGTTGCGATCAACCGCCCACATCATTGTCTGGCGTTTGCCGAGTCCGGCTTTTCCTTCCACAGTCCAGGAGAGGTAGCGGTTGATGCGTTCCGCTGTTGGAATAGCGGTGAGAATATGACCCACCTCTCCGTCTGCAAAACGCATGTTGTAATACCACTCGTCGTTAGCAGTAAAGCCGGGCACGCCTTTGCTGATCGCGTGGCTTTCATCGAGCGCCACCTCGGCGGTCCAGTGGGGGTTGACGGAAAATCCGTCTTCGTAGTGTCCGCCGATCCATTTTTTGAAATACTCGCCCTGATCGCCAGCGGGTACATCGACGCCATAGTGCATGCACATGAGCCCCACGCCCTGGCCGATCAACTCATCCATCTTTGCCTCGTGGCCGTTCACCGGGTGTTTGCCCCTTCCGTCAGAGTAAATGACGACCGCATCGACGCCGTCGAGGATTGACTCATCTTCCGGCCAGCCGTTGCGAACGACTTCCACGCTGACGGGAAGACCACTCTCATTGTTCAGCGCGTTTGCGAGTAGCGTGGACCCTGCAAAAAACTCGTGCATTCCCGATGGGTGGCTGGGTGGTCCCGCAATGATAACTATTTTCTTCGCAGAGGCCGATCCAGAGGAAGGCGCTTCTCCGCAGCCGACCATGGCGACCACTATTGCGGTCAGACAGGTGATAGCGATCAGCGGAGCCGTAAATAGAGAAAAGAGGGGCTTGGGTTCAGCAGTTGGAAATTTCATGATCCTCACTATGCGCATCCCTGAGCAGCCGGGCGAGTTTTTTGGTGGCTTCTTTCCGTGACTCCTTGTCCTGACGAATTTGTCACCTTTGAGCTAGAGAGAGGTAAAGTAAGCCTTTGCAGTTGGTTCTCTGATACGTTAAGAGAATCTCCTGTTTTGAACCTGCCTGCTCTCAATTCTCCACTTTATCTCATCGATGCAATCGGCCCGTTTTTTCCGGGATATGATCGTTTCCGCATCAATTGGTCGAAGCTGCCGTGGATGCGATTTGAAAAGATGGGGGCAGCGGAACTTGATGACGCTTTTGCTGCGGTTCGATCCGACATGAAAAGCTTCTGTCGAAGCGTTTCGCAAATCGGTTACAACGGCGTGACACTCGATGATGTTCCTCACCTCGCGGACCACGAATATTACGAGGACAGTGTTAGGGAGCAGATTGCGGTCTACCAGGAGAAATTCAGGGATCTATTTCAGGTCATGCATGAAGAGGGGATGCATATCTATCTGACGATGGACATCCTTACCTTCACTCCGGCACTGGAAAAGCGTCTTGGGAAAAGTGAGAAGAAAATGCGCCTATTTCTCGCGGAATTGCTCGATGGATTTTTTGCGGATTTCCCGGAGGTGGCTGGTGTTGTCCTTCGCATCGGGGAAAGCGATGGGCTCGATATCAAAGAACAGTTTCGGAGCAAGTTAGTTCTGAAAAATTCTGCGATGGTGAATCGCTGCCTTAAGGCGGTTCTTCCCATTTTTGAAAAGCATAACCGCCGCTGTATTTTTCGGACCTGGACCGTGGGAGCTCACGAGGTTGGTGATCTGATCTGGCATCATGCGACCTTGGAGAAAACCATCGCGGGGATCACGAGTCCAGCTCTCGTGCTTTCAATGAAATACGGGGAGTCGGATTTTTTCCGCTACCTTTCCCTGAATCGGAATTTCTTCGTTACTGACATTCCCACCATCGTCGAACTGCAAACACGGCGGGAGTATGAAGGGTGCGGCGAATACCCGAGTTTTATCGGACATGACTACGAGCAGCTTGCGATCGAGTTGCGGGAGGCTCCGAATGTTGTCGGTATTTCAGTGTGGTGCCAGACGGGGGGATGGACGCCGTTTCGTCGCCTTGCCTTTCTCGAAAACTCGAGCGTCTGGACGGAGATCAACACCTTTGTCGCCCTGCGTCTTTTCAAGCATGGTGAACTTGTTGAGGAAGCTGTTTCCCATTTACCGGGGGTAACCAATTCGCCGGCGCTTCACGAGTTGCTTCGACTATCGGAAGAGGTCGTGACCGATTTACTCTACCTTCCGGACTTCGCACGCCGACGATTGTATTTCCGCCGCGTCAGGATTCCGCCGCTGATCGGGGTGTATTGGCATCACATCTTTGTGGCGCATTCTCTAAAGAAGATGTTGAACTACTTTGTTGAGGATGGCGAAGCATCAATCCGCTCTGCCCACGCGTCGATGGTGAAGATCAAGCACATGAGGTCACTGGCTCTCGAGTGCGGGCTTCCCGAGGAGGATATCGAATACATGGATTACACTTTCGGGATCATTGCTCTCGCGCGGGAGTATTTTTTCCGTCCTTTCGACGATGAGATTAAGTCTCGCCTCAAGGAGGCGAAGAAAGCCTATAAAAAGCGTTATCCCAAAGGAACTCGTTTTCGCTACACCGTGAAGCTCGATTTCAAACCTTTTAAAATGAACGGACGCTACATCGCGATCTTCTTCAATCATCTTGTGCGTAAGAATCCGAGTTACCGCATCGTTGACCGGATCATCGGGCTGCGGCTGCTTTCGATTGCTTATTTTACGCTGAAACGTTCGCGTCCGAAAATGGTGCCTAAGATCGCGCGAAAGAGTGCGATGGGGATCGATGCGGTTTTTAAATAGTCTCTATGATAAAGTCTCTTTTCTTCTTCTTTTTAGCCATCACTTCAGTGCTTAGCGCGGCAGATCGCCCGAATGTTCTGTTTATCGCAGTCGATGATCTCAGGCCGGAACTCGCGACCTACGGAGCCGAGGTGAAAACACCGAACCTTGATCGTCTCGCTGCGAGCGGGGTGCGCTTTGACCGGGCCTATTGCCAGCAAGCTGTTTGCGGGGCATCGCGCCTTTCCCTCATGGGCGGGCTTTATCCCACGAAAACAGGGGAGCAGAATTTCCACGTCACGGACTGGAGGCAGCGTCATCCTGATTTGCTGACGATGAACCAGCATTTTCAAGCGAACGGGTATCGCACGTTGGGGACTGGGAAGATTTATCACGGCACAAACGGCGGAAAAATTGAGGGAAAAAACTGGGATGAATGGCTCGATGCAGGGGGAGAGGGCTATGTTCTCCCGGAGAGCACCGCGGAGATGAGAAGGCGCCAAAAGGCAAACCCGGAGAAAGATCCAAAGAACTTTCGCGGGACGACAACAGAGAGCGCCGACGTTTCCGACGAAACTTACAAAGACGGTGCCCGGGCGGTAGCCGCGGCGGATAAAATCAGCGAGCTGGCGGCGGGGGATGAGGCGTTCTTTTTTGCGGTAGGATTCACGAAGCCACATCTCCCTTTTGTAGCCCCGAAGCGATACTGGGATCTTTATGAAAGGGACTCTTTCTCAATGCCGGTGAATCGATCATGGCCCCCCGGCTATCCCGACGAGGCGCGAAATATGAAAGCGGGTGAGATGTCGAAATACTCTGACTATGAGGGAAATTCGCCGGTCGACTTTTCTGACGAACTTAATAAGCGTCTCATCCATGGGTATGCAGCCTGTGTGAGTTACACCGACGCCAATGTCGGGAAGGTGCTCGATGCGCTTGATGCTTCCGGAGCGGCGGAAAATACCATCGTTGTTTTCTGGGGAGATCATGGATGGAAGCTTGGGGATCATTCCAGCTGGTGTAAGCACACTAATTTCGAAGTCGATACCCGTGTTCCGCTCATGATGCGCGTCCCCGGAAAAGAATCCGGAGCAACGGATGCGCTCGTCGAACTGATTGATCTTTACCCGACGCTTTGCGAGCTGACAGGTCTCTCCATCCCGGATCATCTTCAGGGAAAGAGCTTCGTTCCACTTTTGAGTGATCTTTCAGGAGAGCATCGTTCGAGTGCCTACAGCTCTTATCCGCACGGGAAAACGATGGGGCACAGCATCCGGATGGGAGACTATCGCTACACGGAGTGGAATGATCAGAAGGGGAAGAAAACAGCGAAGGTTTTGACCGATCTCGTTGTTGATCCCGGTGAGGAAAGCAATCTGATCCGCAGCGAGAATCACACCGCAGATCTTGCTAGAGCTCGCGCTGAGCTGAGAAAGCGCGTCGCGGAGGCGAAGAAGTAAGCTCCTCGCTGTTTTTCCCAAACAAAAGGCCTCTTCCTTTCAGAAGAGGCCTTTCAAAGAGTTGGGGGTAAATCTGACTCGTCAGAGATCAGTAGTCGAGCGCCACTTCAACGACCGCTTCCGGGAGGAGGTAATCCTGTCCGGCAACGAGTGCGTCGTTGGCTTTCTCCAACCACTGCGTCACCTGGACTTCAGCAAAGCGCGGAAGCTCGGAAGGATTGTTCAGGGCGTTCGCAAACTCTACTCCCGATGTTTCAAGTGCGGTCACAAGGTCATCGGACATCCCCGGGAAATTGACTTCAGAAGCACCCAAATACCGGAGAGCTTTCTCGGCGGGGCTGGCTTTCCATTTTACGGCGCGATCATCGCCCGGAAGCTGCGCGACAACATAGTCGGCTTGGTCAGCAAAAATTTCTGCGAGGTCGGTGATCTCCTCGTTACAGCGCTCGCCCTGACTGTTCGGGATCACCATGGTCATCTCCGCGTCGAGTTCCGCGAGGAGATTTTCGATTTCTTCGTTTTCGCAGAACTCACCCCAGTTGCGGGCTGCTCCGGTATGGACGTCGAGAACGATCGCGTCGTAGTTATCCAGGGCTCCAATTAGAAGGGAAACGTCGAACTGGTCCTCAAGGTCCCAAAACTCTCCCCGATAGGAGTCAGACATGTCCATTTCATTGGAGGTCACGAGGAGATTTTTCACCTCTGACTCGTTGAGATGGTGGGCGACAGCGCGTGCGAGGGAGGATTTCCCTGAGCGCTCCAGATCATTGACAACGACGATAAGTTTTTTCATGGCAGGTCGAATTTACAGTCTGACTATAAATTTTATAATTTAGACCGCAAGGCAAAAGTTTAATATTTTTAAAATATTTAGGAACCCTTATAAAGGCTCCCAAGTTGGAGGGGTTTGTTTGTGTTGATTTCGATACGGCTTTCGAGCCACTCGTGATCGACGGGTTAAGACCTGCTTTTATGATAAAACGTTCATTTTTTGCGAAGTTTCGGGTTCAACGAGTGTTTCGAGCCCGTCCTGAAGGGCTTGTGCAAGGTGCCGGGTTGTTCAGCCTGCGTCTCGCCCATCCGAAATTCCGATCTGATCCACGATTCCTGTATCATTTTTGGCAGGGGCTTTTCCTTTGACGGATGAATATTCGTCAATAGGGTAGCCGCGGTTGCCACCTACGGGTGGAGCCGAAAAAGTCCGTGTAGATTGCACGGGCGACCTCGTTTGGAACGAAACACGCTTATTAAACCTATTATGGCATCCTACGGAATTAACGGATTTGGACGGATCGGACGCAATGTCTTGCGCGCGATGACCGATGAACAGCTCAAGAAGGTCGTCGCGATCAACGACCTCACTGACAACAAGACTCTGTCTCACTTGCTCAAGTATGACTCAACTGCAGGCCGTTTCGACGGAACGGTTGAGTATGACGAGGACTCCATCACCGTGAATGGTCACCGTATCATCGCGACTGCTGAGCGTGACCCTGCGAATCTCGACTGGGGTGGCAAAGGCGTTGACGTCGTTCTCGAGTCCACTGGATTTTTCATCGACCGCGCCGGTGCTGGAAAGCACATCGAAGCGGGCGCCAAGAAAGTGATCATCTCCGCTCCTGCAAAAGAGCCTGATCTCACTTTCTGCATCGGCATCAACCACGAGCTCTACAATCCTGCTGAGCACCACATCATTTCCAATGCTTCCTGCACCACGAACTGCCTCGCGCCAATGGTGAAGGTCCTCAACGACTCCTTCGGCGTCGAAAAGGGCTTCATGAGCACGATTCACTCCTACACTGGTGACCAGGTTGTTCTCGATGCACCTCACAGCGATCTTCGCCGTGCACGTACTGCTGCTGAGAACATTATCCCATCGAGCACAGGTGCGGCGAAGGCGATCGGCCTCGTCATTCCAGAGCTCAACGGCAAGCTTCAGGGCGGTGCTTTCCGCGTACCGACTCCGACCGGTTCGGTCACTGACTTCAGCGCGATCCTTTCCAAGGACACGACGGTTGAGGAGATCAACGCAGCATTCAAAGCAGCTGCTGAAGGTCCGCTTAAGGGTATCTTCCACTACAGCGAAGATCCTCTCGTCCTTAAGGACATCGTTGGTGATCCTCACTCGTGTATCCTCGACGGACTCACGACCATGGCCCAGGGCAACTTCGTGAAGGTTGTTGGCTGGTATGACAACGAGTGGG
>JARGOD010000092.1:0-12843 GCA_029210205.1 Verrucomicrobiales bacterium
AACGCTTAAAGCAGGATTGATTCCTCACCAAAACGAAAAACCGTTGATTAATATGTTTGATTATTATGATTATTATGATAAATTGGATAATCTGATCGTTTATATAAGCGAATCATTCTCCCATGAAGTCCCTTCTTACTGCCCTTATACTTATCGCGTTTCAGTTCATTTCACTGAACGCGCAGGAGCACCGTCTTCGTGTCAATCAGCCATCGATTCCCGGCCCTGCCGAATACTGGGAGGAGCTTGAGCCAGTGCCGCTTGCCGTGGCCGAAAAGATACACCCTGTTGAAAAACGCATTTCCCCCGCTGGTGTGCCCGCCTGGCAGACTCGCTACACGCTCGGTGCCGGAGACATCCTGAATTTCTCTGTTTACAATCGCCCTGATCTCCTCCGTGAGAAAGTGCAGATCGCACCGGATGGCACCGTCAGCTACCTCCAGGCTGTGGCGGTTCGGGCCGAAGGACTAACGCTCGACCAGCTTCGCAACCGCCTTGAGGAAGTCCTCGCCGAACATCAGGAGTTGAAAGTCATCGTGACTCCCGTCGAGGTCGCGAGCAAAGACTTCGCAATCATCGGACGAGTGCGGAAACCCGGAACCTACACACTCGACCGTCCAACTTCTATTCTCGAAGCTATTGCACGAGCTGAAGGCATGCAGGTCGGCAACGTCCGCGGGTCTGCCTTTGAGCTCGCCGACCTCGAGCGATCCTTCGTTGCCAGAAAGGGGAAGAAACTTAATGTCGATCTCGCCCGCCTCTACTTTGAAGGTGACTTCAGCCAGAATGCATTTCTTGAGCCTGATGACTACATCTATGTCGCTTCGGCACTTGAAAACGAGATCTACGTACTCGGCGAGGTGAACAATCCGGGACGTCGTAAAATGCCAGCCAGGCTCACCCTCGCTCAGGCGATTGGAGAGGCCGGTGGATTTGCTCAATACGCTTTCCGTAAAAAGATTCTTCTCATCCGCGGCAGCATCCATGCCCCCGAAACGCAGATCGTTGACATGCGCGCCATCCTTACCGGAGAAGCCCTGGATGTAAAACTCCAGAACCGCGACATCATCTTCGTGAACAAGCGCCCCTTCGAACTGGTCGAACGCGCACTCGACGACGCAATTTTTACCTTTGTTCAGACCGTCACGGCGGAAGCCATGAACCAGAACTACGTCCCAATTTCCCTCGGGAACTGACCCTTTTCCTTATGAACTTCTTATTTCAGACCCTGCTACGAGGATTCGCTGTTTCCGCGCTGCTACTCACGGCGACCTCATGCGTCCATCTCAAGCCAACAGATCGCGAGTTTAAAACCTCGCAGACTTTTGCTCCCTATGACTCTGTCGACACGGAATCAGAATCGGCTGAAGAAGCCTTGAAGAGGCTCCCAAAAGAGCCCGATTTCGAACAACTGAATTTCGAGAAGACGATCAAGTCCGAATACCTGAGGCCTCCCTCCGGACCCTACCTCGTTGGCCCCGGCGACATCCTCGATATCGAAGTCGCGGAGAAGGTCGAGACGCGCGCCCAAACTAAGGTGATGCCGGACGGGATGTTACATTACAATACGGCGGACGGCATTCGAGCCAGCGGAATGACGTTAAAAGAGATCTCGACTGTTCTTTCAAAGAAGCTTGAAGATGATTACGTGAATCCCATCGTCACGGTGAACGTGGCTCAGGCCGACAGCCAGCGTTTCTGGATGCTGGGTCAAGTGAGCCGCCCCGGCGCCTACCCGATTCAAAAGCCAACCACTGTGATCGATGCGATTTCGCAAGGCGGCGGACTTCTTTCCAACCGCGATGGGGTTGAGGTCACCAATCCTGAAGCAGCCGACCTCGAGCGGGCTATTCTGATTCGAAATGGAGACCTCATTCCAGTCGACTTTGAGGCACTTATTCGAGAGGGCGATATGTCCCAGAATGTTTATGTGAAAGGTGGCGACTACGTTTTTGTGCCTTCTCTCAACACCCAGTCCATCTACGTCCTCGGACACGTCAACCGACCCGGACCCGTGTTCTATGAGAAAGGCGTGAGCCTTCTTTCAGCGGTTGCTGTAGCAGGCGGCACCAAGCCCGACGCGATCGTAACGAAAGCACTCATTATCCGCGGAGGAACTCACCGCCCGAAAGTTGCCGTGGTCGACATTCGGGGGCTGATGAGAGGCAAAGAGCCTGACCTCGCGCTGCAAGGTGGCGATATCATTTGGGTTCCGAAGAGCCCATGGACAAAGTTAAAAGAATACACGGAAGCAGTCCTCGTTACCGCAGCGCAGGCGGTCGCCGTTCAGGAAGGACTGGGCGTCCTCGGAGTTGAAGGCGGCACCGGAGTGACGATCAACGCTGGTGGCGGACGGTAACTCGTGAGATTTGTTTTTCCTCAAGACTCCCGGATAGAAGCTTTCACCGGGAGAGAACGGAACGCCTCTCGCTAAAAGTTATCCCCGTCAATCATTCGCCCAATCCCGCCGAGAACACTGCCCTCTCCCTGAGACTTCCCGCCGGCACTGGGAGCCATTCGCAAGATACGATCAGCAAGGCGCGAAAACGGCAGGCTCTGGAGCCAGACACGACCGTGACCACTCAGAGTCGCCACGAAAAGCCCTTCACCGCCAAAAAACATCGACTTCAGATTTCCGGCGCGCTCAATGTTATAATCAATCCCCGGTGAAAACGCGACGAGACAACCCGTATCGACGCGCAACTTCTGCCCCGTGAGCTCGCGTTCGATGATCGTGCCCCCGGCGTGCATGAAAGCTTTTCCATCCCCCTTCAACTTCTGAAGGATAAAACCCTCTCCGCCAAAAAAGCCCGCGCCGAGTCTCTTATTGAAAGCAATCGTGACCTGCGTTCCCTTTGCGGCGCAGAGAAATGAGTCTTTTTGACAAGTGATCTCACCGCCAATTTTCGAGAGATCGACCGGAATAATCTTACCTGGAAAAGGAGCAGCGAAAGCGGCACGACGTTTCCCCTGTGATCCCGCGTGAGTGAAATGCGTCATGAAAATCGACTCTCCCGTGAGGGCCCGCTTCCCCACGGCGAGGAGTTTCCCCATGACTCCCTCGTTCGGCGTACTGCCGTCACCCATTTTTGCTTCAAAAATGATGTCTTCCTCGACGTAGTTCATCGCTCCCGCTTCCGCGACGACCGTCTCACCGGGGTCGAGTTCAATTTCGACAATTTGCATGTCATCTCCGAAAATTTCGAAATCGATCTCATGCGAATGCTGTCCCACCACCGCAGGGGGAGCCGATTGTATTGGCGGAGGTCCCGCCTGAGTAGCGCCTCCTCCAAAGAGATGTGGCATAACCTCAGCCGCGGGAGTCCAGTTAGCCATTCCGGTGCTCCAGACGCGAGTTTGCGGAGAGATTGCGCCACTTTGAATGAGACCGGGCAACTCTGCTTCGGTCGTCTGAAGTTGCTCGTTCGTTGCAGATGCGTAGTGCCAGTTTTTCATTGTTTGTGGGGTAGGTTAAATCTATTTACGAAGCTCCCCCGCCAACTCGACCAGGCAGTCACGAAGCCTCCAGACTTCATCAAAGATCACCGGATCAACCTCGCTGGAGAAAAATTTTAAGCCACCATTCACTCGATGGCTGCGGGCAATCTCACGCTTCACATGGGCGATGAGAAAACCGCGCTCGAAGCAGCCTCCATCGGACGAAACCATGTCCGCAGCGGTCTGGGATTTCACCATCAGGGTCAGAAATTCGCCCTGTTCCGGAAATCCGATCAATGATTCGTAGTGCGCCTCGATGAGCGATTTGCAATGCCGCTGGATCGTGTTGCACAGATCCAAAGTGAGTTCGTCCGCCTCGTAACCCTCGACCTCGTGATTGTCCTCTTCGCAGGCGACATCCGGTTCCGGATCTTCTCCCAGATCTGAATAGGCTAACTCTGCCAGCGCCTCCATTTCTTCCGGCGTTCGCGCCTCTTCCATCAGAGCATGGAAGGCTTCCGCCCGCTTATCCGATTCCTGAAGACGCTTTTCCCAGGTAAATTCGTCGTTAGCTTTAGGATCTATTTCCTCTTCCGCAGCGCGAATTTCCTCATTCGTCTCCTGAAAAATTTCGACCGCGAAATTCAAATGCATATCCATGGCCGCTTTTGCGGTCTCGGCCTGCTCAGCGAGATCCTCGCTCGTAAGCGTCCACCTCGGAAGATCTATGTTCCATTCATAATCAACCGCTTCGACCACGATGCGTCCGTTGTAGTGACTGAACCACTCAAGGTAGAGCGTGTTTTTCCAAACCGTCGCCGCCTCCCGCTCTTCTTCGGTCGCCTGCGAGAATTCTTCCAACGGCATCGAGAGCACTTTCCGTTTCTGCGCGGCACTCATATCTCCCGCAAATCCCGTCTGCTCCAACTCAAGGTAATCTGCGATCTCGAAATCAAGGACGTCGATCTCGGGATTGGTAAATGTGAGAACGCAGCCGGCGATGTCAGGATGCGGAGTTCCCTTGAGATTCAGCCTCATTGGGCTCGACATACCTTCGACCAACAATTCCCCGGTGATCACGCCTTTGACGGAACAATCAATCGTTCCTGCACGGACAAATTCTGCGAGACGGATCGCCATAAGGTAATCTGCCTATCCCTTCCCGTTTGTCATCTCTGAAAATGACTGAATCTTGAGACATTTCAGCATTGAAAGCCTTGGCGATCCGGCAAAGACTGTGACCGCCTATGATTTACCCGCATCGCGACAGGACCCGAGGGGGTTACTTCAGTGACCTAACCCTGTTAAGTCTCTGCCTCGTGATCGGGTTTTCCACCGTCGGATGCGATCGCGAGACCAAAGTCGACATCGCGACACGGGAGAAAATTCTGCTTCTCGGGAATGGCGGCGAACCCAAGGCCCTCGACCCGCATCTTGTTTCGGCGGTTGGAGATGCCAACATCCTTCGCGCCACTTTCGAAGGTCTTGTCACCTTTCACCCAGAGGATGACACAAAGAATGAACCGGGCGTCGCAGAGCGATGGGAGCCGAATGAAGATTTCTCCGAATGGCGCTTCTTTCTCCGGAACGATGCCCGCTGGTCAAACGGCGACCCCGTCACCGCGCATGACTTCGTTTACTCTTACAATCGCATTCTGCATCCGGAGTTCGCAGCGCCCTACTCTTCGATGCTCTATTTTCTCAAGAATGCGGAGAAGTTCAACAAGGGCGAGGTCGCAGACTTCGAGGACGTCGGCGTCAAAGCAGTGAGCGATTTCGAGCTCGTCTGCACACTCGAAAGCCCGACGCCCTTTTTCCCCGATGTCGTTAAGCATACCACCTGGCTCCCGGTTCATGGTCCAACGCTCGAAAAATTCGGCACCATGACCTCCACCTTCACCGACTGGCAGAAGCCGGGAAATCATGTCGGCAACGGTGCCTTCCGCCTCACCGACTGGAGGATTAACGCCTACATCAAAGTGCGAAAGAACCCGCACTACTGGGACACCGCGAACGTGAAGCTGAACGGAATCAACTTCTATCCGATCGACAACACGTTCACCGAAGAGAAGGCCTTCCGTGGTGACTTACTCCACTACACCTACATCGTCCCCAGCAACCTCGTTCCGCGCTACATGGCGAAAAAGGATCCCAACCTTCGCATCGAGACCTACGCCGGCAGCTACTTTTACCGGTGCAATATCATGCAGGCACCGACTGACAACGTCGACTTCCGGCGCGCTCTCGCCTACTCCATCAATCAGGAGAAGATCGTCAAATTCGTGACCCAGGGCGGTCAGATTCCGGCCTATGGGTTCACCCCGCCTTCCGATGCCGGCTATCATCCACCCGATGTCATTCACTACAATCCTGACAAAGCGAGAGAACATCTGAAGAAAGCGGGCTACAAAAGCGGCGCAGACGTCCCTGAGTTCACGATCATCTTCAACACGCTCGACTCTCACAAATCCGTCGCCGTTGCGATTCAGGACATGTGGAAAAAAGAACTCGGCATCGACAAGGTGAAGATCGAGAACCAGGAGTGGAAAGTCTATCAACAGACCGTTCTCGACATGAAGTATGACATCGCCCGTGCTGGGTGGATCGGAGACTATGTCGACCCGACCACCTTCCTCGGCATCTGGAGAACGGGAGACTCGAACAACAACACCGGCTGGGGCAGCCCTGACTATGACCGTCTCCTCCGCGAAAGTTCACTCCTCAGTGGCACCGACGAACGCTACGCAAAGCTCGCCGAAGCCGAATCCATTCTCCTCGACGAACTTCCGGTTCTGCCCATTTACTGGTATACTCGCGTCTACCTGATCCATGCGGACGTGAAAAACTGGAAGCCCCTTTTGCTGGATAATCATCCCTACAAGCACATCGATTTGCAACGGCACACCGATCTGCAACGCGATGAGGAGGGCACCGAGTGATGGAAACGGCCCGCTACATTCTCTCCCGCTTCGGCCAGTCAGCCTTTGCTTTACTGTGCATCATCACGATCACCTTCTTTCTCGCCCGTTTGGCACCGGGTGGACCTTTTCTCGATGACAAGGCCGTGCCCGAGCATCTCATCGAGCAGATGAATCGGAACTATGGCTTCGATAAGCCGCTGGTGGTTCAATACGGTTACTACCTCGGACGACTTCTCACTGGTGATCTTGGCCCATCGCTGGGTAACAAGGGTTTTACAGTGAACGAAGTCATCGCTGAAGGATTTCCCGTTTCCTTCATGCTTGGTATCTGCGGCCTCATTATCGCGCTGCTCATCGGCGTGCCCGTCGGAGTCTTCGCCGCCGCGAAGCGGAACACCGCCGTCGACTATACTCTCATGACGATCGCGATGCTCGGCATCTGCCTCCCGACCTTCGTCATTGCCCCACTTCTCGGGGAAATTTTTGCGCTCAAGCTAGGGTGGTTCGACGTCGCGATGTGGGAGGACAGCTCCGCCTGGTTTCTTGCCGCTTTAACCCTCGGCCTCTACTACTCTGCCTACATCGCAAGGCTCACCCGGGGAAGCATGCTCGATGTCCTCAGTCAGGATTTTATCCGAACCGCCCACGCAAAGGGCGTCGCGCCGCTCAAGGTGCTCTTTAAGCATGCCTTCCGCGGTGGCATCACCCCCGTCGTCGCCTACCTCGGCCCTGCCCTCGCCGGTTTGATCGGCGGATCGTTCGTCGTCGAAACCGTCTTCGGACTACCGGGCCTCGGTCAGCATTTCATCAAGGCGGCCACGAACCGCGACTACTGGCTCATCAACGGAACCGTGACTGTTTTTGCGGTACTCATCCTCCTCATGAACTTCCTCGTCGACGTCATCCAAGCCTGGCTAGATCCAAGAACGAAAACTAAATAGCAAACCGATAGATCAAGATCAGGATTAAGATCAAGGTCCTTACTTTTCCACTTCCCACTGTTAACCGCGCCTCCAGGCAAAAGCGGCGTCAAGCCGCCGCACTCCATATTTCTCCTCTACTTCTTTCCTCCTCCGCTACTCTACTCCTGCCGCGCAGCGGCAATCCCATGATCAGCACCTCACATCGCCAGGGCGACACGATCGAGAAAGGTTCTTCTCTCGGTAGGGACGCGTGGCTGCGCTTAAAGAAAAACCACGTCGCGATGGCGAGTCTGTGGTTCTTCATCGCGGTGGTGCTGGTGTGCTTTTTTCTTCCTTTTCTTCCGGCAGTTCCCAACCCGAATCTCACTCACCTCGATCTTCAGTCGATGAAGCCTTTTTCATCGGCGACCTCGGTCGATGGCTCGGAGGTGTTCTACCTGCTCGGCAGCGATCACCTCGGACGCGACATTTTTTCACGAATCCTCTACGGCGGACGGGTCTCCCTCGCCGTCGGATTTCTTGCGACAGCGGTTTCCTTGACCATCGGCGTCATCTACGGCGCTGTCTCCGGATTCATCGGCGGGCGTCTTGACGCCGTCATGATGCGCGTTGTCGACATCCTCTACGCGCTGCCTTTCATGATCATCGTGATCATTCTCACGACCTATTTTGGCAACAATCTCTGGCTCCTCTTTGTCTGCATCGGAGCGGTCGAATGGCTCACGATGTCACGGATTGTGCGCGGTCAGGTCATTTCCCTGAAGAATCAGGAATTCGTCGAAGCCGCCCGCAGTCTCGGCCTCTCGCAATGGCGCATCATTTTCCGCCACCTCATCCCGAACACCGTCGGTCCGGTCATTATCTACACCACGCTTACCGTTCCCGCCGTGATGAGACTGGAAGCCATCCTCAGCTTCCTCGGCCTGGGCGTTCAGCCGCCCGACGCGAGTTGGGGTTCGCTGATCAAAGAGGGCGCTGACCGCATGGCGAGCGACCCGGGGTTGTCGATCTACCCCGCGATCATCTTCGGCCTGACGCTGTTCTGTCTGAACTTCCTCGGAGACGGACTGCGAGACGCGCTCGATCCGAAGAGTTCAAAGGACTGAGAACAAACGTGAACCGGCTTCCCGCCGGTGGTTGACATGGTATTCACTGGCGGGACGCCAGTGTCACCATCTTAAGATCGATCAATAATCGAACGCGTGTCCGGGACGGATGCGTGCAACACCATCACGATCTCGCTGCACGTGAAAGATGATTTCAGGACTGGAATCAGTGTCGTGGTTCACCGTAGCACGATCCTCGTATTTGTAGACATGCGTGTTCATGAAAACCCGCCTGACCGGACGCGGAGTTGCTTTCGGCTTCTTGAAAAATTCACGCATCGAATTCTGCAGCGTTTGCCCTCCACGATTGGTGAACGTCTCCCGATCTTGGGAAACACTCTCGCTCGGAAGAACGAAAGGAAGAAGGGCAGCGGAAAGAAGGAGGCAGGTCAGTGTGTGTTTCATGATATTCGAAGGTAAAGCGCCAAGAGGAACGGCGCTCGAAAAGTTTATCACGCCCTCACGGACCTCAAAAGTAGTATCTATCGAAATTTTAAAAAATATCGTGGATGATAATCGAACCAGCAGTTTCGATAGGGGTACCGGTGACGCGTCCGACTTTCTTGTTGCAACTGCGTCTCAATTGCGGACATTTATAACCGATGGCCCACTCATTGGTTCAAGACTTGGAATCGGACAGCCTGCAGAGCTTAGCTCAGGCGCAGGTCGGGTGTGATTTTCAGATTAGTCGATTGGAAGGCCCCGGCTGCGATCAACTGCGTAATTTGGGCTTCTGCGAGTCCATTCAGGTTCGCAAGCTCGCCAATGGTCGCAACCTCATCTGTTCTGTCTGTGGCACCCGAGTCGCTCTGAGCTCTGATCTGGCCGATCAAGTCAAAGTCCAGCCGACGGATTCCTGATTCCATCAAATGGAGACCTCGAATGATTTGATCGCCCTCGCGGGGAATCCAAATGCAGGGAAGACGACGCTTTTTAATGCCCTCACCGGCTCTCTGGAGAAAGTGGGGAATTACCCCGGAGTGACTGTTTCCGTGAAGCAGGGCGAGATGCGCAATTCCCACGGTAAAGCGCTCGAGCTCATCGATCTCCCCGGCTCCTACAGCCTCGAAGGCGGATCTCCAGATCAGCAAATTGCTCGTGACGTGCTGCGCGGGGAAAACTCGAAGATCCCGAAACCGGATCTTGTCGTTTGCGTTCTCGACGCCTCAAACCTGGAGCGTCACCTGCAGATTGCGCTCGAAATTATCGAATTGGAAATTCCGGTCATTGTCGCCCTGAACATGGTCGATGTTGCTGAGAACGCCGGACTTCGCCTCGATCCGGTGAAGCTTTCCGAAGAGCTCGGTGTTCCCGTCGTACCGATTCAGGCCGATAAGGGCAAAGGCCTTGTCGAGTTGAAGCAGGCCCTTGGTCACCCCTTCCCGGCGAACCCCGAAACTCGCTGGGAATCAAACGATGCCGAATCAAGGCGGGCATTCGGCTTAGAGGTCGCTAATCTGGCGGCACGACGCTCTGAAGCCCACACCTCGACGGTGTCAGACAAGCTCGACCGGATTCTCCTTCACCCGATTCTCGGCTGGGTTTGCTTCATCGGGATCATGTTCGCCCTTTTCTGGTCGATTTTCTCTTTCGCCGGGATTCCCATGGGCTGGATCGAAAGCCTGCAGGATTGGGCCACCGGCCTCGTTGAAAACGCGATGGCCGAGGGTGATCTCCGAGACCTCATCACCCAGGGCATCATCGGAGGAGTTGGATCAGTCGTCATTTTCCTGCCTCAGATTTTACTCCTCTTCTTTTTCATCGGCCTCATGGAGAGCTCCGGCTACATGGCCCGCGCCGCTTTCCTCATGGATGGATTCATGGCCAAGGTTGGCCTGAGCGGAAAAGCGTTCCTCCCTCTCCTCAGCTCCTACGCCTGCGCGATTCCCGGAGTCATGGCGGCCCGGACGATCGATTCACCGAAAGAACGATTAGTCACCATCTTCGTCGCTCCCTGGATGAGTTGTTCGGCGCGCCTTCCTGTTTACCTTCTCCTCGTCCCCATGCTCCTCGGCGGCAGCGAGGGCGGCGCGATGCAGGCCCTCATCTTCCTCGGTATTTACGTCCTCGGCACCCTCACTGCCTTCATCGTCGCAAGGATACTCCGCGGGAAGCTCGGCCCCGACGAAGTGGAGACCCACTTCATGCTCGAACTTCCACCCTACCGGTTCCCGCAGTGGAAATACATCTTCCGCCACGTCCTCGACCGCGGCTGGGCATTTCTCAAGAATGCCGGCACCGTCATTCTCGGGATCATGATTCTCCTCTGGGCTGCAACGACCTACCCCAAGCTCGACAGTGACGATCCCGGCGAGGTCCTTTCGCACACCATCGTCGGACGCGTCAGCGCTGCGATCGAACCGATTGTGAAACCGATGGGCTTCGACGGCCGCACCGGCACCGCGATCCTCACCTCCTTTGCCGCCCGCGAAGTTTTCGTCGGCTCAATGGCTCAGCTCTTCAACGTCGATGAAGCAGACGAGGACACCGAAACCCGTAACAGCATCCGTGAAATCCTCGCCAAGGAAACCTGGCCCGATGGACGGAAAATGTTCAGCCCCGCGGCTGTCATCTCACTGCTGATTTTTTACATCTACGCTCTCCAGTGCCTCCCCACTACCGCCGTCGTCGCACGGGAAACCAAATCGTGGAAATGGGGTATCGGGCAGTTCATTTTCATGACCGTCTTCGCCGGCGTCGCTTCGCTCCTCGTCTATCAAGTGGCAATGCTCTTCGGACTCGCGTGATGGAAGCGTCCGATTGGCAAACCTGGGCCGCGCTCGGAGTCGTAGTCGTGACAGTCGGAGCATTTCTTATCCGGGCGAAGCGCTCGAGCGGGCGGGGATGTTCTTCCTGCGGAGACGACAAGAAGTAGGCTTTTCTAAAACCTTTTCTTATCAAGGGCTCAAGAAAACCGCAATCGCTGCGACCGCGGGATCGACCTGCAAGCACACTCTCTCGATCGACTGGTAGATCTGAGGCTGGACTCCCCGGGAAGGAAGTCCCTGGATGAGTTGCGAGCAATTCTGCCAGGAATCCACGAGAGTGCCACAAGCTTGCTCAAGAGCCGCTTGATTCGATCCATTGCCGACCTGCGCATGAAAGATCTTCGCGTTCTGCAGGAACTGCTGACTCTGGAGAAACAGCTGGTTCCGATAGCCTTGCTGCTGAGGAATGAACTGGGCTCTCTGCGCGAGCACCGTGTAGAGAT
This sequence comes from Verrucomicrobiales bacterium, assembly GCA_029210205.1. Classification (GTDB taxonomy): domain Bacteria; phylum Verrucomicrobiota; class Verrucomicrobiia; order Verrucomicrobiales; family DEV007; genus Arctic95D-9. Next base: position 11,600 of record JARGOD010000092.1, read on the forward strand.
TCCCGGCGAGACCTTCGAGGGCGGCGGCCCGCGTGAGCATGAGATTGATATCGAATGCATCACTCACCTGGAGGACCTCCCTCAGTTGGCTCATGTGAGCCTGCACGCTCGCGCGCGAGCTCGCGACCGGGCCGTGGACAGAACCAAGGTAACGATCGACGATTTTCCAGGAGCTGTCCAGATTGACGAAATTTCGGACAATCTGATCGTGATTGAGATTTCCCTGCAGCGAAGTCTGGAAGACTTGCATCTGATTCGCGACTGACTGCTGCGCGTCGATCAAAGCCCGGATCTGGTTCTGGGGAAGACGACCAATCGCATTGAGAGAAAGCTGATTGAAGAGAGTCTGAATCGACAGCTGAGTCTGCGAAGAGAGTTCGAGGAGGTAAGGATAATCGATCGGCCGCTGGATTCGCATGAGATCGTAAAGTTCGCATTGGCAGGCCGTCACCCGACTCATCGCGTGAGCTAAGGAGGGATTCTGAATCGCGCGCAATTTTGCCGCGTAGACGTTCCAGGCATCCCCCCATTCCTGAGAAGATTCGATCGCTTGTGGAAGCGGGAGATTGGCGACATTCAACCCAAACTGCTCGGCCAGCCCGACGAGTTGCCGTCCTTCCTGCACGTAGCCGACAGTGGCATGATGTCCCGGCATCTGCTCCTGAATAAGATCAACCAAAGCCGATGTATTGGCGGCCGTCTGTCCGGCGATGAACACGGCAAGGATACGATCAAAGTCAGCCTGAATTCCGAAGAGGTCGCAAAGCTCGATCCCATACTGATCAATTCTCTCAACATTCTGTCGGCAGGGTCCGTCCAGTGATTGCTCGAATTGCAATCGGAACGACAAGTCCCGCCACGCCGTATCAAGAGCGCGGAACTGAGGCTCAACGAGAGCGATCTGATTCACCGAATTGCAGGACTGCTGCAACTGCAGCGCCTGCTGACGAATCGTGTAGAGATCAGAAAGGTAAACGCGAAGACTCGGGTTTTGAACCGAGTCCTGACCAAAACTGTTCGCGAGCGTGTTGACTTGTTGAGAGAAATTCCCAATCAAGCTGCGGTATTGCGAAACCTGCCTGGAAGCCTGGTTCGGTGGTATTGGAACCTGCACCACCGGAGGTGCCGGCTGTCCCCCCACGATGAGCCCCGGAGGCTTATCCGGTTTCGTCCGCGATTCAATGATCGAGCGAAACAATCCTTCAATAAAATCCCTCCGCTTATCGCTCTGCCCCGAAGCCGGT
>JARGOD010000092.1:12943-16445 GCA_029210205.1 Verrucomicrobiales bacterium
CCTGACCTCCTTCGCCGTCACTGAAGCCGACGAAGATACAGAGACGTGCAACAGCATCCGCGAACGCCTCGCCGAGGAAACCTGGCCCGATGAACGAAAGATGCTCAGCCCCGCCACCAAACCAGCATTTCCATGATAATCAGATAAATAACAGCCAATGCTGTCAAATTAGACAAAAAAGTTTTGACAAGAAAGTCTCGAAAGAACTCAAATAGACTCATGAAAAACAGGAAACTATATATAGTTAAAATAATTTCAGCATATTTAGTTCTATTCCCCGAATTATCAATTTCTCAGCAGAGCAATGCAGCAAACTGGGCCTCCGAACTCAGTCCCGAGGGGCTAGAGATTATGGAACAGAATCTCCTCAATTCATTTCAAGACTCCAATCCCCAAGAAATCTCTGATGCTCTGAGCCTTTTACCATTTGGTAGACTCAACCATAAAGATATAAAACTTCCTGACTATGGAGAGAAATTAACTCCCGGACAGGATTCTTTCATTACTATCGATATGTTATCACCTCAAAGAGGCGCGGCTGAATCAAAAATTGGCAATGCCAACTTTTTACCCGCGCAGTTTTTAGTCACTGGGGCTGAGAAACAGAGGTCAGTCGCAAGAGTCACTCTCAAAACTTTCCACCAGGGCCTCTACCCGGGCGCAGGATGGGGTACGGGATTTCTCGTTTCGGAAACCGTCTTCTTAACAAATCACCATGTAATCCCAAGTCGAGCATTTTCCAAAAATGTAGAAATCCAATTCAACTTTCAAAGATCATTAAACGGCGACCCATTGGATATCGATAAATATGGATTTGATCCTGATTCACTCTTTTTCACAGACAAATCTCTCGATATAACTCTCATTCGAGTAAAGCCAAAAGCTACAGCCGATGGGTCAACAACCCCGGGGTCCAAATGGGGTCACCTAAAACTGCAGCCATCGATTGATATAATCCAAGATACTCGAGTAAATATCGTCCAGCACGCTGACGGGCGACACAAAGAAATCGTAATTCATGAAAACCAAATTGCTTCCGCAACAGATAATATTGTTTGTTATCAGGCAGATACAGAAATCGGATCCTCGGGGTCTCCAGTTTTTGACAATCTATGGAATGTCATAGCAATACACCATCAAGGCGTAGAGGAAAACCCGCTGAATGAATGCGAAAAGCACAACAGGGGCATTCGCATTGACCGCGTAGCAGAAACGCTGATGAAAAACCTTTCAAAGACAGTGCTAATTGAACTCGGACTTGAATGAACCTAAAGAATCAATAAACATGAAACCAACTCACAAAACATTTTTAGTAACTTCCTTGGTGATTTCAGTCATCCTCCTTACCTCTTGCGGCTCGATAAAAACAAGAGCTTTGATCTCTGACAGAATATTCAATCAGGATCCATTGATCAGCCACGACTCGAATAGCAGCATTGCAGCCAGCAATAAAGGAGTAAACCCAAGACTACTTCCGATTACCAGAGGTATACCATATCATCTTCCAACAACCGCTATTCAAGTCGAGTTCGAAAGTAAGAAGGAAAAAACTCTGCATAAAGAACTAGTCATTAAATTTGCACCCAATTTCATTCCAGACCCAGACTATCGCTTCATCCTTAGAAGCGATAAAACTCCAATATATGAAAGAACTAGAACAATTTCGGTTGAAAACGGCTTACTTAAGACAATCTCCACAAACGATGAGAATCGAATTGATGATATAATCAAAGCCGTAACCGCTACTGCTCTAACCATCAGCTCAGGAGTACCTGTAAGAATATCGGAGAGTGACGACGCGAACGAAAGTAGAATACTCAAAGGCGCTGAGAAAGATCCAACAACCGACGAACAGCTAGCAGCATTAAATTCAATAGCCCCCGGCAATCACAACTATTTAATGCTAGGAAGTAATTACATTAACGAAGATATCCCCGGAACCGGGGGGCTCCTAAAAATGACCAGCCATGTATCAGGAAATGGCGATTTACCAAAGATTCCCTTCGACGAGAAATCACACAAGAAAAATCCGACCGAGAAAATGGCGGCTATATTTACTCGCACTGTAATTCCCGCCACGATGAACCTAGAACTCGCCTTAGACAGGAAGACTCTTTACCTAAATCGAATAGCAGATTCGGAAGCCTCCATCAAATCAAATTCAATCCAAATAATCGAGGAGTCCAAAAAACTTAAGAGTGCAACTAGTGAAGACAAAAAGAAAGAAATTCAAACTGGAATAGACAAACTAAAGAAGGATAACGAGCGATTACCGGGTATCATCAGACGAAATAAAGGGCACCTTGATGGCCTGTCCAATAATGCGACAGGATACGAACCATTTCTTCTACAAGAGGTTTCGAGAGTTGTCATGATCGTTGATGAAAGCTCAACCTTCGCAATTTCAGCTAAACCACTCCCTATGGGGAAAACCACGAGAAAATTATCTTTTGATAGGGGTATTCTTGTTTCTTCGGAAACAAGTGAACCAAGCGTTGGACTTGAAGTCGCGCGCATTCCTCTTGATATAGCAGAGGCGATAGTTGCAGTCCCCTTTAGCGCTTTGAGTTCAAACGTCGACACTGCCGTGAAAGAACAGGAACTACTGAATACTCAACTTCAGCAACTTCAGACCCTTAAATCAATTGAAGAGTTACAAACTGAGTTAGCGCTTGAAAACTTCTAGGTGGTTTCACCCATAGCGTTTTGATCTCTCGGCCAATTTTAATTGTTAGCGACCTATCCACAATAATACAGACGATTCAGCAAAAAAATCTTCACCCCGCAATGATCTGCTCCAAGACATACGGCAAAATCCCGCCGGCATCGTAGTAGTCCACCTCCGCCGGCGTGTCGAGACGCACCTTCAACGGCACTTCAACCGTCGTACCATCACTCCCATGCGCGACAAGCGTCGCGGTCTGCATCGGCTTCAACTCTCCGGCAATGCCAGTGATATCAAAGGTCGCATCGACAAGTGCCTTCACCTTCTCGTAGTCAGCCGCATCGACAAAGTTAAGCGGCAGCACACCCATGCCGATCAGGTTCGATCGGTGGATACGCTCAAAAGACTTGGTGACGACGGCTTTGACTCCGAGGAGTCGTGTACCCTTAGCGGCCCAGTCGCGGCTCGATCCCATGCCGTAGTCATCGCCTCCGATGACGACGAGAGGAGTGCCCTCTTTCTGATAGGCCATGCAGGCGTTGTAGATGAAAGTGGGCTTGGCGCTGCCGAAGGCTTCGATCGCGGTGTCGGGAGCGGGAACATCCTCGCCACCGAAGTACTGCGTGTATCCCCCTTCAATACCGGGGCACATGAGGTTCTTAATGCGGACGTTGGCGAACGTTCCCCGCGTCATGACGCGGTCGTTTCCTCGTCGAGCGCCGTAGGAGTTGAAGGACGCCTTCTCGACGCCGTTCTCGATGAGATACTGGCCGGCGGGTGAGGTGTCCTTGATTGCTCCGGCGGGTGAAATGTGGTCGGTGGTGACGGAGTCACCGA
>JARGOD010000093.1 GCA_029210205.1 Verrucomicrobiales bacterium
ACGTCGGCGGGCGCGGCGGGCAGGCCGTCGGCGTTCTGGAGCATGCCGGGCGGGCAGACGGGCAGCGGGTCGAAGGGGTCGGGCAACTCGGGCGGCTGGCGCTCGCCGGTGGCGTAGCGGATGTCCCAGCGGCCGAGGGCACCTCCGATCACATAGGAGATCAGTGCAGTGTTAAGATCAACGTCTTTGGGCTCTCCTTCGCCGTTCTCATTCTCTCCGGAAACTTCACCCAATCCGTCCGAAAAACGCAGATCCTCCTCTGGAATATCGAGGTTTGTATTCACGACCAGATCGATCTCTCGAATTAACTCATTCGTCGACTGGGCCAGCGGCTCAGTTCCGTTCCTGGATTTTAGGAAAAATGCCGAAGTCTCATCGAACTGGCTTCCAATACTCTGCGCTGAGAATCCATTCTTGGCGATGTTTGCAAGGGTGGATTGTTCTTCGGCAGAGAAATCTGGAATGGGGAGCTTCCTCAAATAGGGCGGGTTCTTGTGAAGCCCACAAGTTGTGTTTAGGAACCAGTTCGTGAATGAGGAGTTTAGATAAGAGAGGATCCAGTCCCGATCAGCGTCATCGGAAAGGAATATTCCCATTCCTTCAAAGCTGAATATCTCACCTGGAAACAAATACTGAGCAGAAAAACTCGTAGTCTTCTTGCCGTAGGTTAGGCCGGGACGTCCATAGAAACCTTCAAGCTGAATGTTCCAATCGGTATTTCCATTCAGGTATGGATATTTGACGCCAATATAAGCCTTCACCAGGGCGCCAGAGTCCTTCCACTCGAGCACGAGCGGGGACTCTCTAAAAAACGGAGAATAGGTCCCACCATTAGAAAAAGGCGCCCACCTATTTTGAAGGCCAAGTTGGCCATGTGGTACCTCCCAGCGCACGCGGTAGAAAATTGCGTGCGGGCCAGCCCCCTTTCCGATCTGTTCGCAGACTTGGCCAAGTTTTCTTAACGAGGCAAATCGTTCCAGCCGTCTCTCTGGCCACCAATAAATAATGGGAGATGATTCGAGAGCGGTAAATGCAGAGCTGCGCTTCCAATGGGCGCCCACACACTTCTGCGACTCAAGTATCCCAGAAAGTCGAGACTGCTTATCGTCTTCCTCGCGAAGATCAATGTAAGGCGAAAGTGTTGACGAAGTCCCACGCCTATCAAGTGTGTAACAGCACGCTTCCACATAGGCTTGATCAAGCACGCCCCACCCTAAATCACAGAACGCGGCAATGTATCCTGGCTTGGAGATAAGGTCTCTATAGGAAAGGTAATCTACATAGGTCTTGAATGATGCCGAGGTAATAGCTCCAACCAGACCTGTAGATTCGATAAACACAAAAGCACGGGCTACGAAATAGCAGTATAGGTCGCTGGTAAGCTCCTTGTATTCGGGGGCTAGCCACCCCTTCTTGGATTTGACTACTTCGCCAAACGGCGGATTCATCACCACTGCGTCGTAACGTTTCCTACAAAGATCGATGAACGCAAAACCCTGCGCGGCATCTTCGGCGAAGAGCCGCCGTTGGTAGTCGCCTGCTTCGGCTGACTCGGCGTAGTTGCGAAGGGCGGTGTAGATGCGCTCCTCCGCTGTGTCAAAGAAGTCGCCGGTAAGCTCGGCGCTCGAAGCGCGAAGAGCGGCGTCGAGACCTGAGAGTTCAGGCTGGTCGGTGACTTGGTTTAACTCTTCGGTGGAGAATAGTTCGGTAGATTTAGAATCGAGTTTCTTCCACTCTTCTCGAGCTTCGTGGATGGCGGTGCGGATCTCTTCCTCGATCTTTAGAAGAGTGCCAGCCTCGCCGGCGAGTTGCATCTTATCAAAGACCGTTTTGACGAATTCACCAAGCAGTGGAGGGTCGAGGGTTTGGACGAAATCTTCAAGCATGGCGTTGCTGCCAGGCATGGGCTCGGCGCAGACAATGTTCGAGCGGCGGACGCGGGGGCGATCCCTGACCGGAATATTGCTCCAGCATTTCTGAGCCCGCAGCCAAAGAGAAAGACCGGCGATCTGGACGGCGCGGGGATCGATATCGACACCATGGATGTTGTGCTTGATAATGAGGCGCGGGACTTGTCGGAGATAATTCTCTTTCGCCTCTTCCTCTGAAAGCGGATCACAGCGATCATGATCAAACGCGTTTGTTTCTCGCACAAAGCGCTCACCTTCTTCACGAGTTATCCAACCTGATGCGAGAGCTGCTTGGTAATCAAATTCGCAAAACGGTATTTCCTTGGCAATGCCGGGGCGGAAGCTCCGTTCTGGCGGCGCGAGATAGGGGCCGGTATGAAACATCCCGTCTCCCATGTCAGACTCTTTGAGTATTACGACCCGCGCTGTCCCGGCATCGATTTCATCGTGAACGTCATTGGAGTGAACGAGCTCCACCTTCTTTTTCTGGATGGAGTCGTGAGGAAACGGAGGAGTCTCGACACCAAACTCATTCGCTGGAACCTGACCGAATGCCCAGGCTTCTTCATAGATCACCTCGAACAGATCAAAGGCATAGAGCCCGAAGTGCATCGAACCGCAGGCCGGATCAAGGAGCCTAATCTCTCGCGGATCTTTGAAAGGACGATGGGGAATGAATACTGGCAACTTCAGCAACTCATCCTGGCCAAGCTCCTGATTCTCAGCGTTCAGCTTTTTTTGAAGTATGCTCCATGTTGGCCCAGCGACCGGGTCGCTAGAAGCAGTTGAACGCAGGTCGCCATAACCGTGCTTATCAGCTTCATAAGATAGTCTCCAGAGAATTTGGAGGAGCACGATTGGATGCACGGCTTCCAATCCTTCGGGAGTTTCACCTCGTTCCATTGGGTGAAACAGGACATCCATTACTTCCTGATGGGTTAGCCCAATGAGTCGCAACTCGTCTTCAAAACCAAGAGTCTTGAGCGAGCCGACCCAACCTAAAAGAACGCCGAGAACCGGATCCTCTGGCAACTGCCCTAAATCGGCTGTGGTTGAAAACTTATGGAACGCATCTGTGCCATGGGCGTCGTGCCAGAAGTTGGTATCCGGCCCGGGAAGAAAGATCTCCATGGGCCGGCGCACCAGATAGCGGCACTGCTCTTTGAGTCGCGTCTCACCTTTGGTCATCTCATACCAAATGCGGCCGAGGGTGTTGTCGGTAAGGAACTCGACGACGTAGCGCGGGGTGAAGAACTGGTTGCGCACTGCCAGTTCCCGGGAATTGCGCGGAGCGGCAGAGGCGTCACGCATCGCTTTGCGTTCTTCCTTGCTGTTCCAGTATTGGTAGATCCAGCCGATGGTCTCGTCCTCGGGCCACAGTTCAGCGATATCCGGATGGTTCAGTTCCTCGAAGAGTTCACGCACGGCACTCTCCGTAGGAAACAGCAGGCCCAGCGCATCGGAACGATCAAAGAGAACTCCAAGATCAAGCGACAGTTCATCAAAGAGGCAATCGAGATAAACCAGGTAGCGTTCATACTGCGATCCAAGCGCAGCACTGCCAGCGCCAGCAGCCTGCTCGAACACGCGGAAGCCGTTCGACTGCAATCCTCCTCCGACAGATTGCTTGATGATCTTCCGCTCCTCGGCCATGCGGATCGCGGCAAAGCGATTCATGACGGTGAAGGCCTGCTCCCGGAGAATCCGGCCAACTGCTTCCGAAATGGCCTCTGCCCCTTTGCCCCCCGCGAGGTGGTCGATGCGTTCGCGCAGAAGACGGGCGGTCTCTCGCTCCGTATCGTCCAAGGCGGTGAGCTTCTCGAGATCGCGCACCCGACCTTCCTCCGCATAGATCCCGTAATGACTCCGCAACTGCTCGTTGAAGTCTCCGGTGAGGAGGCTTCGGCAGGCGGTCACCATCTTGAGAAGACGGCGTCGGGTCTTGTCGTCAAAGGCCATGGGTAAGATCAGTCGTCGGAATCACCTGTCTTCCAGGTGAGCTTGATGCGTTTGAATTGCTTGAGTTTCCCGGAGAGTTGGCGAAGCGCGTCAATGAGGCTGTCGAGTTCGCTCTCCGAGGCAATCTCGGCAGGCAGGGTCACGGTCTCTTCGGTGAGATCTTCCTTCTCATCGTCTTTTTCCTCTTCCTTGGGCGGGACGTCCTCTTTCTCTTTGGCGAGCCGAAGAACCTCCGTCCGAATCTGATCGAGACCGGAGCTGATGGCGTAGGGCTGATTCAATAGGGTTCGGAGTCCGACCATACCCTGTTGACCGCTCGGCTTGAGAGATTCCAGTCGGGCGGAAAGAGACTCTCGGTGTTCCTGATTGAGGCCCGTCCACTCGGGCATGGCCTGGATCGTTTCAGCTCCACGTTCCAGCTGACCGGTCAGCTCAGCAGCTAACTCGCCACAACAGTCTTCGACCGAGCTTTTCAACGAGGAGAGACCACTTTGCAGCGTGGCCTGATGCTCGAAGAAATCGTCGCCGGCCAGTTTGTCACTCAGTTCGCTGCGAAGATCCTCCGTATCGGATCCGAGTTTACCAGCGGCCCCGGCGTCGGGTAGAGAATTGATCTCCTGGAGATGGTGACGCAACTCTTTAACGGTGGTGAGGAGGCCCTCTTTGAATGTCTTCCGGAGATTCTTGGCCCAGACAATGTCGTCGTAGAGATCGCAGGTTTCCGCTCCCAGCACCGGTGTAGCCGAAGAGGCGTCGGCGGCAATGATCTGGCGGAGCCCTTCCATGAGCGACTCGGCGCGGTCGGCTCCGGGAAGATCGGCCGATCCCAGCTCGACGGCGAGCGAGGCGAAATCATCCATGAAGGGAGGAAAATTCTTGAGGACGCCGTTGCTAATCTCGTCCTCGAGCGGATCGACCGATTCGCCAGAAAGTTTAAGTATCCTTTTTACCGCGCGAAAGATGGCGTCCGGATCCGGTGGCTGATCACGAAGCGATACGCCGACGTTGCGAAAGCTGTTGCTGTTTTGGAAAGCCGCGAGGGCTTGCTCGCCGACCACGGTGATGTCGTCGCCGCCGATGCGGAGCTGGACTTTGCCTGCCTTGAACAGCGCCGCGAGCAAGTAGCGGGTCGTGTCCTTTGACCATCCGAACTCGGGATCGTAGAGATCGTTCATCAGGGAATTCCCATCCCGCCGGCCGTGCTCACTCAGGTAATCGCAGATCGCGACCAGTGCCGGGTGCTCGGTATCGATGCTCTTCGAGCCACCTTCGGTCTTGATGACCTTGACCGGGTCATACTGTTCGGCGGCTCGATCAAGGGTGGCGGCCTTGAGAAACTGGACCGCCAGCTTGGTATCGGCCTGGACCGGGGCGAGCGGATACTTGGCGAAGACTTTCTCGGCGACGGAGTCGAGCTGCTTGTCAATGGCCTTGGTCACCTCGGAGTCGAGCCCAGAGACAGCGGCCGGATCGCTCTTGAAGACAAAGGAGCCTTCGGAGAGTGCTTTGCGCAGGACATCATCCAATTCGTCCCGGAGTGTGCTTGCCAGGGTCAGCTGAGAGTCGAGATACTGGGAGACCTCTTTCTCCACGGCTCGGCTGCGATACTGACCGTGGATGGCCTCGCATTTTTTGATCTCGTTGAGGAGCCGCTCGACGGCTGAATTCGAACGGGCCAACCAGAAGATATTGTGACGGTTGGTGGGCTGCCCCGATTCGGTCAGAAGTTCGTCTCGACGCCGGTCGTAGGAGCCAGCGTCGACAAACTCGATGATCGTCTGGATGGCTTCGCGTTCGCCCTCGACGGCCTGCGGGCCGCGACTCCCGATGAGCTTGATGCCGGTCTGGATCTTTCGTGTCCCGGCCAGCCGCACATTGGGGAGCGGTGAGAAGATATTACGAATCCGATCGCTCAATTCCCGGCTCAACTCGACACCCGGGATACGCAGGGCATTCCGCGCCGCATCGACCTCCTGAATCGCCTCACTCATGAAGCGGAGCTTGCCCTCGCCGTCGCGGTTCAGGGGAACGGCGGGCTCGGACTGAAGGGTCTTGACAGCCTCTTTGACCTTCTCGATCTGTGAATCGGCCTCGGCGGAAGGATGGATCAGAGCTGCGAGATTTTCTTCATCAGTGGGGAATTCGTTGAGTATCTGGAGTGCCGCGACAGCTCTGGCGATCTTGCCCTCGAAGGAGTTGGTGCCGAAGGCTTCTTCGGCCTTTCGCACGGCAACGGTGACGTGTTTGAAATCCGAACGCTCAATGTCGTGTCTCAGGGTGTCGTAGAATATATCGACCGTAGCGAGCGTGCCGACCTCGGCATTGGCCAATAGTTGGGTATCGGGACGTTCATTGTTCGGATCCACGAGGACGTCCTGGATGACCTTGATCGCGGAGCGCAGGCTGAAGTCGCCGCGTTTGCTCTTCGCCAGTGAGCTGAGCATCTCAAGGAGGATATTGAAATGCTGCGGGAGGAAGGGATAGAGCTTCCGGAAACTCTCTTTATCCAGATCGGATGAAAAGAGCCGGGTGCCTTTGAGCTTGGTGTGGTGCTGGAGAGCGACTCCGTTCGCATCGAAGAGCTTTTCCAACTTGGTATTGGCGTCTCCAGACTTGGTCAGGAGACGTTCGTAGCAGATCTCGCGGATATCGGTTGCCTCAAGATCGACCGGGATGGGGAAACGGTCTTTGAGTTTGAAGAGCGAGACGGCGTTGAGTGCTGCGGTCGGATCGTCTTCGGTGAGGCGCTGTTGCGCGGTGGAAATGATCCATGCTTTCCCGCCCCCGATGTTCTTCATGTTCTCGGCAAATCCTTGAAGATTTCGGATTCGCTCTCCTGTAGAAGCAACGTATTGACCCACCTCGTCCAAGATGAAGATGACATTCTCTTTGCCGGATTTCCTGCGAATCAATTCCAGCATCTCTTTCGCACGATCATCTTCGAGAATTGCTTCGTCTATCTTCAGATTTGAGAAGGCTTTTTCGTCGGGGAAGTCTTCCGGATAAAATTCTGGTGCAAGGATCGACGCAGTTCGGCCCGATGAGATCAGGTCCGACATGATTTCCTTCCACGAACGACCGTCTTTCAACTCTTTGACTCGATTGTTGAACGCTTCCCATTTTCCGTCGCGTTCAAGTTTGAACTGTAGGTATGCGATCTTTCTGTCGCGTGAGTATCCCGCCCACTGCATAACAGTCCAGTAAAGAACATTTGATAGATTTGCCAAGCTGGGGCCTGCGATATCCGACCTGCCTAAGTCGATCATGAACACCTGGGCAGGATGCTTGGTCGCCACGGTCTTGAGCTGGGCTTTAAGAGCTGCTGACTTGATCCGATCCTGGAGGAATTCAATGAAGGGCCGGCCGTCTACCTCGAAGGCGGGATCGAGGGCGAATCCCAGATACTTCGTGAACGAACTCTTACCGGATCCGTAGAAGCCGGACACCCACACGCCAACTTCGCCCTCGGCTCCCTGAAAGCCGTCCTGCATCCGGCTGAGGAGGCGCTCGAAATTGGCCTCAATGTTCTCGGTGATGACATACTCGGAAATCTCCCGGACGAGTTGTGCGTCGGCTTTGCTGTCGTAGGTGACAACTTTCTCGATCCTACGATCGAGTTGCCGGGTGGTGTCGAATAGTGAGCGAATAGACATAGGTCAGCCTCCAATGTGTAAAGAGCGATAATTGCCGTCGGGCGGATAGAACCCGAGAAAGCGAAGAGACGTCTGCCCCTCCCGGGTGCCAGGGTAGAGCACCACCATGGGAACGGTGACTTTGCCGAGGAGCTGCTGCTCCATGACGCCGACGCGCAGATAAGGATGCAGCGCCTCGACATCGGTGAGAAATAGCACGGTATTTTTCTGTCCGGCGAGACTCTGCAGTTTTTCCTCGATAAGATTTTTCAGAGCGCCCTCCGACTCGAGAACGGATTTCTGCGATTCCTTGAGTGTCTCAAAGCTCTCGGGATCGAACTGACGATTGGCGTCGTCTTCCAGCCAGTCATCCCGGTCGATGTAATCCCGAAACAACCCATGAACCGCGTCGGCCATGGAGAGCGTTTCGGCTTTCCATCCGTCGAGCTCCAGTTTTGCCTTCCACTCCTTCATGAGGCGTTTCACCTCGAGAATGTATTTGGGATGGAACACGACGTAGTAGACCGGGTCGTCCCCGGTGTCGCTGAGACCACGCCCCTGTCGCAGGCGCTGCCGCAATTCTTCAAAGCTCTCCTTAGGCGGCTGCATCGAGAAATTCCTCCATGGTGTTGAATCCCCAGGCAATCCGAAGGATCTGCCCGCTGTGTTGAACGACAAACTGACCGCGCCCCGCCACGGCCCTGAGTTCCTGAAGCACGTCGTAAGGCTCCAGCCCGAAAAGCTGCCAGTCCGGGTGGGCGAGCAGGCTCTGATCTCCCACGCCCGCGAAGTGAAGGTCGTGAACCAGATACAGGGTGGTGAATTCGCGGATACCGAAGGAGAGAATCTGTCGGTGATCCTTTACCGCCGGCCCGACCAATTTGAAGTCGGTGAGCGCACCGAGAAGATAGCGGGCGATTTTGGCCCGGCTCCCGTCCGTCCACTTATTGGGCAGCTTGCCGCTCTCGTAGGCATTTCGGAAGAAGACGTCGGAATCCTGCCGGTAGAGGTATTCCGCTCCGGCTGCATAACGCCCCCAGTAGATCTCGACGATGAAATCCCGCAGCTCCGGGTAGGTGCGAGCACAATAGATCAGGAAGAGCTGGGAAAGATCGTCCGGGCCGTAACCCGTCTCGAGGAGTTTCTTGAGTCGCTTCGCGGGCCGCGCGTCATCCGCCAGATAGCGAGGCGCAAACACACGACTGACAATGTCTTTGACTCTTCCTGCGGTCGCCTTGGGGATGGCTCCGCTTTCGAGAACCGATTTGTAGAGCTCCGGGGTCGACATTCCCGGCTCCCACTCCTGCAGTAGAGTGAGCGTCTCAGGCACCATGCCCTGTCCCTTGCAAAGGGCCGTGCTGTATTTCGGCTCGGTGTCGGTATCGGTCGCCATGATCACTTGTCGGACCCGTAGGGTAAGATTTGGGTGCCGTTCTCGAAGGCTGCGGCGTAAAGGCCAGCCACTTGGGCCAAAGTTTTAGGGCCTGTGAAGCGCTTGGGATCGGAGATGCGATGAGGGCCAGCTGGCGGGACATCCTCCGGCTGTTCGGCCAATGCTTTCAATGAGTTCAACAAGACCTGCTGCTCGGAATCGCCCGCAAGATCGGGAGACCAACCTTCCCGGAGGACACGGTCCCGCAGTTTCAACTCCAGCTCCTGTCCGAGACGAAACAGGTGTATCGTCCCACCGGTACCGATACGCTCATCATGATGCCGGGCTGCGGCGATCGTCGAAGCATGCAGCGCCGCCCAGTAAGCTGACCGGGGAAAGGGGCTGGCTAGGAATCTTTCTCCGTTTGCCGTCAAAAACGAGCAAGACCACCAATCTGCCGCACCCTTCTGCCCGAGCGCGAGGACAGTCGCGCGAATGCTGAGAAGGGTGTCGAGGTCGGCAGGCATGTGGGTCGGGTTGGGGTATCTAATCGGTGTCAGGCTTGGGCATGTTTTTCTTCATCAACTGCTCAAGCAATCGAAGAGCTGGACCTCCAGGATTTCGAGTCCCGTACTCCCATGATTCAACTGTCTTCGCAGATACGCCAAGCTCCTCAGCAAGCCACTTTCGTGTCTGGCCGATCCCTTGCCTCCAAGCCATAATTTCAGGCCCGGTGATCTTTGATCGAGTCATCCTGCAATGTAGGAACCAGATTCCTGACGAATTGGCAAGAGAAACTGGTGCCACGATCGGGAAATCGTAATACGCGGATCCGGTTCAATTTTCTGAGGGAGGTGGGACAGCTATTGGGGGAGTAGCTGAGAACCCTGCGTGGCAAGCAAAAGACCTCCCCGGTTGCCCGGAGAGGTCTTGCCTGTTTGTGGGGATTGGCGCTGTCGAGCGGCGTCTGGTTGACGAAGTCAGGTAGGGACTAGCAGTTCTCCAGATCCATTTCCTCGTAAAATCCAACCGACTGAAGCCGATCGGTAATTTCCGTCTCAGGACGACCGAGGCGAGCTGCGATTTCCTCCGTGCTGTAGCACGCGAGCGTGAGGTGGACTAACAGCCCCTCTTCGCCCCGGTCCCAAGGATCGCCCGTATGGCGATTCTGCAGGAACTTGAGGAATTTCGCAGGAATTCTCTGGGCAGTTCGCTGGCGCGGAGTTCCTCCCGCATCTTCGAGTGCATCGCAGATGGCAGGGAGATCTTCAGGCTCGATGAGCGTCGAGCTGGAATGGTCTCCATCCGAGGTGGACTGGGTCAGTTTGATCCAGCGGAGCCCACCCGATTGGGTGTAATGTCCCACTTGGTAGTTGAAGCTAGTTCCAAGTACTGTGGTGTATTGCTTGCTTTTGTTTTCTTCTGTCATTTGGTCTTTTTGTTGTTGTGGTTTTCGATGATCCCAGTCAGTTCCACTGCCGGGGTCTTGCTTGTCTGTTTCTGGAGTCGGATCAGGCTGGCCTGATCCAGTGCACGCAGCCCGCGATGGCGGGCGGTGTCATCGATGCCGAGTTCGCGGAATCGAGCAGGCTCGATTTTGAACTCGTGTTTGCGGCACAACCCGCGCTGATAGCACAGCGCGACGGCACACTTTTCTGCTGATGGCGTCAGGCTGAACGCCTTTGCAATCCAGGGGACCGGGATCGGTCCTTTGATGAAGCGCCAACGCATGCGGACTTCCTGCCGCTCGCGTTGGCGCTGTTCGTATTCCCGGGGCGTGAAAACGCTCCCAGTGCGTCCATCGACGATGTGAGTAACATCGTCGTGGTTGGGTTTCTCATGTGTTGTATTCATGATGAAAGGGATGAAAATATTTAGTTCTGTCGAAGGAAGTTATGGAGCTAACTCGTCGAGTCTTGTTTCTCGTTTTCTGCCATAGGGGAGGAAACGAGAAACGATGGGAAACGATTGTGGAAACGACTAGGAAACAAAAGGGGGACGTAGTGGAAACGAGGGTGAAAACGAGGGCTCAGGCACTGGAAACCGCAGGCCTGACCCTCGTTTCCGCTAGTTTGGGATGTAGCGCTTCTGATTCCCCTTGCCGGTGATGCTGATCTGCCCGTTCGACTCCAGTCGTTGGGCAATCTTGGATACGGCACCTTTCGACAAGTCCAGCTCGGTGGCAATGTCACTGCACTTCTCGTAACCGTCCTGGATGTAAGTGAGGACCATTGCGGCGTTGTCGGCGGGCTCCGTTTTGACCTCCAAGTGCCCGTCCTCGTCAGAGTTAATATGCCAGTCGATCGGAGTGGGCCAACTTCGGGCGTTGCGGTTCTTTGTGAAGGTGGTGACAAAGCGTGCACCATCCTCTGTGGCCGTGCGCTCGCGGGAATCATCGAGTTTAATGATCCAGAATGCTGGATCCTCTCGTCGGGACGCGCCTCGCATCTGGCCGTTGCGGCCGGAGTGATGGATTACAATCACGGCGATACCGTGACGACGGAAATCCAGAAGCCAGTCACCGATCTGCGGCCACTGATCATTGTCGTTCTCGCTGATGCCCGAAATACTGGAGAGGTTGTCGAGTACAAGAACATCGATCCCTTTGGTCACGCAGTAATCCAAGAGGCCAGTCCTCTGCTCATCGCTGGCCAGCTGAAACGACTTGCCCGATTCGTCGAAGAGGAACTGGTGAGAGAGGACAGTGAGATTCCGCCCACTAACGCCCAGAGCCTTAAGTCGCTCTTGCACGCCGTCAGGAGGCATTTCCCCGTCGAGAAGGCAAATTTTGACTTCTTCAGGAACCTCCCACTCATCAAGTTTGCGGCCCTGGGTAAGCGCCGAGATCATCAGATAACAAAACCAGGTTTTTCCAATGCCGCGTGGGGCAAATACGAAGCCAAGGTCACCCTTTCGAAACCAATCCCCCATAAGACGCGGCCGGTCCGGAAGATCCATTTTGAGGAAATCGACGCCGTCCACTCCGCACGCGTCAAGTGACTCGCGAAATGAGACTTCACTCTCTTTGCCCGCCCCATTACTATTACTTCCGTTGTTCGGGGCCACAGGTTCATCCATAAAGACGCGGTTCATGGCAGCAATCCCTCCAGTTGAACTTCGTCAGCGCGGCAGATAACAGTGCAGTCATTTAGATCGGTAACCGGCTTGCTGTCCTTGCGGATGAGGCCTGAGAAATTGAAGGCGTCCACCTTCGAAGCCCCTGCATTCTCAATCTGCTCCTTCCACCCCTTTGCTGCGTCAACGCCGCCGCCATCTGGATCCGCGTGGGGGAAAATCCGTACGCGTTTCCCCTCAAACCGCTTCAACGCATCTGGGTGGAGCCCGGAGATGCTTCGGCCAAGCATGGAGACAGGAAGTGCATCATGGACGCCAAAGTGAAGGCAAAAATGATACGCTGCGAGAAGGTCAGGGCCGCCTTCGCAAACGAGAATCTTGCGGAAAAGTGCAGGATTCGAATGTTTGGGGAGCAAGCCGACAGGCCAGCACTTTCTGGATCCGGCGAGAGTGTGCGCTTTGCGTTCTTGAAGCTGACCAATCGCAGAAAAAAGCTTTCCGTCTAAGCGGCGAGCTTCTGCAACAATGCGCATCTCGTCGGTGATTATCCAAGAGGGGTTTTTGCAAACAGAGCCGAAGCCAACCACCTGCATGCCGACTACCAGAGACACCGCTTCAACAGAAACTCGCCGCAAACGGGCAAGACGTGACCAGTTTTCTTCCTTTCCGCCGCTGAAGTCAGAAGGCAGCTTCAATACCTTCGACTTGCTTGCGGGACGGAACGATTTGGACTCACCGCCCGCCATCTTAATGAACCGGGAGATCGCCTCTTCGGGCGACACGCTAAGAAAGGAGGCAATCAGATCCGGGCCATCCCCACTCATGCCGCAACCATGGCAGTAATAGCGGCTGAGATTGTCGTGAAAGTTGAACGAGGGGTTGCGGTCCCCGTTCTTGTGGCGGTCCGGCCAGAAGCATGGGACGGATTGCCCGTCTTTATCCGGAATGCGGGAGGGTATTCCGAGGAGTCGGGCTAGTTTAGGAAGCAGCAACCGCTGCTTGGCTTGTTCGATAGTCATGGTCGCTAAAAAGTTGCGACCCGTGACCGGGGAGATTACGGTATAGTGACACTTCAAAAGTCGACCGCGTCCGTTGCTTCCCGGCACGGGCGCGGTTTATTTCTTGGGGTTGATTTCGCCGACCTCGAGGAAGCGATCAATCGCCTCCGAAGGAATAAGGTGATGCCGAAGCGCGCGAACGCTTGTCAGCTTACCTGACTTGATAAGGCGGCGAACTGTCCAGTGGCTCACGCCAAGGACTTCCGCCGCTTCATCGATTTTAAACGCCCGCCGCTGAGGAGAGCCCGACTTGGATTCTGAGGAATTTGAACTCATAAAGCCCAAACCTGGCGAGTTGAGCTCATCTGTTGAGGGGGGAAGTGAGCGAAAATTCCCCCCTCGACAATCAAGATCGCTCCATGTCCAGGGAGCAAAAGTAGAGCATCGGCTCGCGACTGATGGCTTCCGGTCCTACTAAATCCGCCAGAACTCCGACAACGGGTAGCTCGGCGGCAATTTGCTCTACCGTTGGAGTGTTCGAGATGCCTTGGTGAACCTCACGGTAGATTTCCCCCAGATCTTTGAATAGCTTCGCTCCGAAATCAAGCTGATCGCCACTATCATCGATGAAGCCGCCCCATTCCGGATTCTCCAACCACATAGAGCAAAAATCCGGAATCTTTTCCAATCGTGATACCGTTTTGTAGAAGATCCGCTTTTGTTCGAGATTCCAACGATTTTCCTCTTTGGAACTAGGGTTTGGAAGATTGTTTTCTATCAGGCTCTCGAGTACTTCGCCAAATCCTAGGATCAATGAGTGCAAAGTGGAGATCTCGTTTTTGCTTTCTTCCGAAAGATTCCCAGTCTTCAACGCTTGGTCGATGACTCCGGAAAAGAGATCCTGTCCCTGTGTCCATCGGGTCCCCGGAAGCCAAGAAAAGGGAGTCGCAAACAATTCGATAAAATCGGGGAATGGCAGTGACCTGGCGGAAATTGATTCGGGGGGAGATCGCTTGAGAGAATGTCTCACAAATTCCGGTAGATTCGGCGGTCTGTTTCCGTTGCTTGCTTTCAGCTCATCGAAAAGTTTTTCGTAGCGACGCAATTTGTGCCCATCCAGCAGGACGAGTCCCATGACACCTGACTTCTCACGGTAGCTCTTCTTATCGCGTGGAGGTTTCGGGATTTTTTCATCGACCAAGTCACCAGAATAAATCGCGTGCAGTTTTTCCTCCAGTAGTGCTCCCATCCATTCGCTTCGATGCTTTTCGATATTAGGCCTTACCCCGAGCGACCATCTCGCCTGAAACAATTCTGATTGGGTCGGTGGGCGCCTCTTCGATCGGAGCAGCTCCTCGTATGCGTCTTGGAACAAAAGCCGATCGCCATCGTATGGGGACTGTTCACCGCTTTCGATAGCCTCAAGAATTCTCCGGATGCTACTGACCCCGGATGCCCACGGCCCCTCTTCATAATCTTGCGGGCGCGGCGATGCTCCGGACTCACGATATATCCCGAGAGCGAAATCGAACTCATCGTCGAAGACGATGGGGCCGTAACGGTAGAAGAGGGATCGCCGGCTGGGGGGTATCTTGTCGTAATCGCGCGTCTGCAAACTATGGAGCCTCCGTTTCACTTCCCGTCTTAGGACATCAGTTTTGCCATGCGGTCTGAATGCTCGCTGAGGACGTGAGAATAGGTCGAAAGAATCAATTTTCCTCCGTCATGATGCCCCTGCCAAGCAGCCACTGTTTTTACGTCAACGCCCTGCTGAAGCGCGCGGGTCACAAACATCCGACGTAGAGAGCGGTGGTCAAAATGGGAGTATTTCAACCGTTCACAGGCGGCGGCCAATGCCTTTTTTGCGTCTTTGGTTGTGAACACCTTCTGGCCGGGCTTTGGCTTGGCCCTCTTCTTCATCGCAGAAAGCAATCCCTTCACCTGCGGAAAGAGAGGGATGCTATATCCGTGCCTCGTCTTCTGCCTGAAGAGGGTGATTTTTTCCTCTTTAAAGTCGATGTCACCCCAAGTGAGATTTCTTGCTTCCGCATTCCCAACGCCAGCCAAGCCCATGAATTCTACCAGATCACCGCTAAGGGTCGATCGTGCGTTCCGTTTCTGGTTGCGAATATCGGCCACGATCTTCTGAAACTGCTCAAATGTGGGAGTGAGGCGGATCGGCTTTTCCCGCTTCTTCGCCTTGATGTCGCGGGCCGGGTTGTCTGCCAGCAGTCGATTCAAGACAGCGAACTCGAAGGCCCCACGTATGAACCAGAGGTAGGCGTTGTAAGAGGCTGGCCCGAAGGAATAGCTTGCCAACCATTTTGCGACATCGGCGGGGCGCACATCTTTCACCTGACACTCGGCACGCTCCGGCGTTGGCCAGTCCGATACGATCCGAGTGACAATGGCCTCTTTGCCTTCTATTGTTTTGGCTGACTGACTAAGTGTTGAAAGGTATTCCCGGCACAGGCTTTCCAATGTGGTCTTACCTGCGGAGTGATCGATCCTGGAAAGTTTCGTTCTTAGGTCAGCGAGTTTTCGCTTCGCGTGAGATCGGTCATCCGTCTTCAAGCTCTTCCAGATCAGCTTTCCTTCGTGACGGATCTTGGCGTAGTAATTGCCATTGGACTGGTAGCGATAGAGGCATTCTCCCACTCGCTCGAACTTGGCTCTCTTTGTCTTACTTTTGCTCATTTAGGCAGCAAGAGTATAGAAAATCAGTATAGAAAAATTTCAAACAGGAAATTAAGAATTTCCGTAAAACATTAATATGTAACCGGTTAGGGGTTTTATATTTTGGACGGTAATCTCGTTTACACCGAGGCGGTCGGGGGTTCAAATCCCTCTTCGCGCACCATTTT
>JARGOD010000094.1 GCA_029210205.1 Verrucomicrobiales bacterium
GACCGACCTTGAGCGGCTGGGTGAAATCAGTCGTTTCGTAGTCCTGCACCGCATCCCCTTTCGTCGCCATCTCCGTTCCGAGGTGCCACTTGCCGACATAACCGGTCGCGTATCCAGCCCGCTTCATGAGATCGGCGAGCGTGAGACGATCCGGTGAAAACTGCGGACCGAGAAATCCCCAGGGACCACCGTCACGCTGACGTTCATAACGAAAGGCATAGCGTCCCGTCATCATTGAGATGCGACTGGGGATGCACACCGTATCCGTGACATGTGCATCCGTGAACTTGATGCCATCCGCGCAGAGCTGATCAAAATGAGGTGTGTCGATATTGCAGGAGTCTCCACCGAAGGCCTCAATATCCCCATAGCCGAGATCATCGGCGAGAATGAACACGACGTTTGGCTTCGGCGCGGAAAAGGCCGGACCGGCGATCATGATGGTGAGGAAGACAAGGAGAATTCGAGCCATGCCTGCAGTGTTCAACATTTGGTGCGCAAGGCAATTCCCGATGCGAATGAATCGCGGGACGTTCAGCCGGCATCGTAGCCACGAGCGTGAGCGAGTGGATCGCGCCTACCCTGTCCACTCGCTCACGCTCGTGGCTACAGCTAAAGCCTCCGGCGCGATCACTCTGGCTTCATCACGCATCTTACCTTGATGTGGATCTTCGACTATTTCCCCCACACACCATGAAATCCCTTGTAGCCCTCCTTTGCTTTGCCTGCCTACCCCTCGTCTCCCACGCCGATGATCGACCCAACTTCATCGTCCTGATCTCCGACGACATCAGCTACGATGACCTGGCCTGCTATGGCAGCATCGATGCTCGAACGCCTAACATCGACGCCCTCGCCGGGGAGGGGATTCTTTTCACCAACGCCTATCTCACCTCGAGCAGTTGCAGCCCGAGTCGGTCGAGTATCATCACAGGGCGCTACCCTCACAACAACGGCGATGCTTCGGAGCTTCACCGCCCGATTTCCTGGCACCTTCCGTCCGTAGGCGGAATCCTGCGGGACGCCGGCTACTACACGGCTCTCGCCGGCAAAGATCACATGACCTGGCACGAGGCACCTGAAGGGGAAACCGCTCCCACAGACTCCTTCGACAAACGCTACGGATCAAAGATCAAAGGCAACAGCGGAGGGCACGGCAAATGGCAGGCCGCCCTTTCAGAACGCCCGAAGGACAAACCCTTTTTCCTCTGGCTGGCGGCTCTCGATGCCCATCGCGTTTGGGACGGTCGGCACGAGTGGGATGAAGCGCTCTACGGCCCGAAGTATGACCCCGCCAAGCTCACGCTCCCGCCCGCCTTCATCGACACCCCGGAGACTCGTGAGGACTTTGCGGCCTACCTCCTCGAGGTTACCCGTTTTGACTACTTCGTCGGTCAAGTTGTCGACCAACTCAAAAAGGAAGGTGAATTCGACAACACCTACCTATACGTCATCGCTGATAACGGGCGCCCCTTTCCACGCGCGAAGACGCGACTCCATGACGACGGGATGAAAACCTATTTCGTCGCCAGTGGCCCATCTATCAAGGAGCCGGGCTCACGCAGTCGA
Organism: Verrucomicrobiales bacterium; assembly: GCA_029210205.1. Classification (GTDB taxonomy): domain Bacteria; phylum Verrucomicrobiota; class Verrucomicrobiia; order Verrucomicrobiales; family DEV007; genus Arctic95D-9. Next base: position 1,570 of record JARGOD010000094.1, read on the forward strand.
TCTCTCATCAGTGTGATCGATATCGCTCCGACCATGACGGAACTGGCGGGGCTCGAACAACCTGAGACCTTTCAGGGGCGCTCGCTCACTCCCGTCTACGCCGACGCGACCGCCTCAATCCGCCCCTTCGCGTTCTCCGAACACAACTGGCATGACTACGAAGCCCACGGCCGCTCGGTTCGCGACGGACGCTGGCTTTATATTCGGAACTCCCGCCCACAGCTTGCGCTCGAAGGACCGGCCGACTCGGCAGGATCGCCCACCTTTCAGGACCTCATCACCGCGTCCGAATCTTCAGAACCGCTCACCCCAATCCAGGCGGACGTCTTCCTCGCACCACGCCCTGAAGTCGAACTCTATGACACTGCCGCTGATCCGCATCAAGTCAGTAATCTAGCGGGCGATGAAACCTTTGCTGCCGTCGAGAAGAAGCTCTCTGATGCGCTCGACTACTGGATTGAGAAAACCGGTGACTCAGCTCCTGACGAGATCAGTAAAGATGGATTTGACCGCCGCTCCGGCGACAAGATTTTCAACACCCGCGACGACTACCAACGTCCGCCTGCAGGCGCGGACCGTGGAGCGGACAAGATCAATCACGAGGGGCTTTAGTTTTCTAACGACTGCACCATCCTGTTAATCAAATCGTCGGCACTGTCTCCGTATTTACTCAGAACCTCGAGAATCAATTTCATCTGGTGCTCTTTGACCTTCTCCAGAGTATTTTCGTCTCTTGAATACCCGGCCTGCACCAGTCCTCGAATCGATTGAGCTTCCAGAGTGCTCCATTCCCGAAAAGCCTTTACGTATTCTTCCCAGAGGCACAAAGCTTCGGCTTCAGAAATAGTTCCGGAGAGAAACCCACGCTTCCGCTCGAAGAGAGAAGCAGCTTCGTAACGAACTTTCATCGTTCTCCATTTTGCTTCCCATACTGGAATAGCGCCATCAAAGCTCTTCCCTGAAGTAGGTTCTCCAAGAGTTCGCCTCACGATTTTCGGAGCAAAAAAGTTCCGGCTGTGACCTGTCCTCTTTTTAAGATATTCGTCCCACTTTCCTTCCTTCAGAGAACTCCATTGCTCTTTGCTGAGAATCTCGCGAAAGCCGCAATGAAAACGCTCATCAGCGAGGAACTCTTCTCGCATGTATCGAATCCTCATTTCATTCCATTTTTCCCAGCGACTCTCTGCTTTTTCAGACAGGCTGCCTTCCTCCGCGATAGCCAGCTCCCAAATCGCAACACGGGCATAAATCCGAATCACATTTCGAACATCGTGCCAATTCACCAGCGCCGTCCTTCTCTTTTCAATAAGCTGCTTGAGCTCCAATGCCTGACCGTCATCGAGAAGTATTTCGGAATGGCGGTCCACGCTGAAAACTACATAGCCAAACTTAGTCTCTGGATCTTCGAGCTCGTGAACCCTTCTTTTCAGCTCGAGCAGTTGATCGACGGGAATGCTTGGTATCTCATCCTTGGCCGTAATTCGATTCGACCTGCGAAAGTTATCGGCGGCAAGCAGTGCAGAATCCTGCAAGACGCGAGTGGAATCTGCGACTCCCTCTTCCTCGGCAAAAGAAAGAGAAAACAGGATCACCAATGATCCATGAAGGAGATACTTCATCTCATGACTCAGGATCCACCGCCCGATAAGCTTCAATCACGGCGTTCTCGCCTTCGACACCTTTTCCAAAATTCCCATGCTCCATCCCGACGATGCCGTCGAACCCTGACGCATGCACATGATCGAAAACTTTGGCGTAGTTGATCTCGCCGGTTCCCGGCTCTTTCCGACCCGGATTGTCACCAGCCTGAAGGTAGGCAATTTGATCCCTGCACAGATCAAACAACGGAATCAAATTCCCGCCGGCAATCTGCTGGTGATAGAGGTCATAGAGCACTTTGCAATTCGGGTGATCTACAGCTTCGCATATGAGAAAACCTTCGGTCACCGTCTGCAAAAAGGAGCCTGGATGATTCGTGAAGCGGTTTAGAGGCTCCATCACCATTGTGATGTTGTGAGGCTCAACGATCTCGCTTGCCTCCCGCAACAGCTCAATGCAGTTCGCAAACTGAATTTCACGCGGCCATCGAGGATCAACCTGCCCTGACACGAGCGTCATGTAACCGGCGTTGACTCGCTTCGCGACTTCAACCGTGTCTCGGATTTGATCTAACACGAGCTGCCTCGCCTCCTTTTCTTTCGAGGAAAAATTCAACGACTTGATCCCGGTCTTTGCGGAAACAACGCCCATCGTAATCCCCAGTTTCCCCATGAGATCGCCGATCGCTTTCTGATCTTCGAGCGGGCGGGCGCCCATGCCATTGTCCTCCCATGCTCGAAATCCATGATCGTGAGCGAAACGCAATTCATCGAGCAAGCCGCCCGGAGCAGACTCCTTGAACATTCCGAAATGCGGAGCGTAGTTCAGCGTAAATGTCGGACTGCTCTCCGCAAAAGCATTTCCCGCGAGAAGATCTGCGCTCCCTGCGGTGACGGCGGAAATAAAGTGTCGACGCTCCATTACTTCCGTGTTGCAAAGGTAAGCGGTGTCTCCGGTGTTTCTGCGGGGAGACGCCCCTGAGCAATATTCAGCTTTGTCGTATCGAGACGCGGCAGGACGTGCTTCGCGAAGAGTTCACATTCATCGAGGTGAGGGTAACCTGAGAAAATGAAGGCTCGAATCCCCATGTCGATGTAGCGCTGAATCTTTGCATAAACCTGATCCGGATTCCCCACAATCGCACTGCCACATCCGGACCTCGCCCGCCCGACTCCAGACCAGATGTGATCTTCGATGTAGTCGTCATCCGATTGAGCACGCAACTCATCCTGGCGAAGCACTCCGGCGGACTTGTTGTCCTGGGCCCGGTTTTTGATTTCTTCTCCTTTCTCGGCATCAAGCTTCGAGATCAGCTTGTCCGCAGCCGCTCGAGCTTCTTCCTCCGTCTCCCGAACGATCATGTGAATGCGAAGACCGAAATCTATTTTCCGATCATAGCCGGCAGCAAGATCGCTCATTTCACTCATCGTGGACGCGAGTCGCTCCTCCGTCTCTGGCCACATCAGGAAGACATCGCAATGCTCGGCGCAGAGCGCCTTCGCTCCGGGAGAAATTCCACCAAAATAGAGCAAGGGGCCTCCATTCTGCTGGTAGGGCTTTGCTGCATCAGTTGACGCAATTTCCAAATTATAGTGTTCACCCTGAAATGAAATCGAATCCTGCGTCCAGCATTGCTTGAGGATCTCGATCACTTCGCGGGCTTTCGCGTAGCGTGCTTCGCTTTCGATCCGCTCGCCGGGAAGGTCGGATGAAATGATATTCACCGTCATTCGCCCTTTCGCAATGTGATCAATCGTGCTGAGGTGACGCGCCAGCATCGGCGGATGAATTTCCCCCATTCTCACGGCGATGAGCTGATTGATATTCTCTGTTTGAGCCGCCATCGCGGAAGCAAAGGGAATCGGCTCCTGACCAACAACAAAAGAGGAAGGCAGCAAAATATTCTGGTAACCAAGACGATCCGCCATTCTCACAATGTCGCCGCAATGGTCATAGCTACTGCGAAGATATCCATTCGGAACGCCAAGGTATTCGTAGTCGTCGCCGCAGAGGGCGGAGAACCACGACACTTCTACTTTGCGCTCTGGGCTTCGGATTTCGATCGGAGGTGATGGAGTATCAGACATGATATAATTAAGTTAAAAGAAAGCACGGACCGCGAGGAGAACAACCGCGGTGATGAAAAGTGAGGCAGCTAAAGAGGCGGCAAGAGGGCGCCACCCAACTTCACGAGCCTGAGAAATGCGAGTTTGAAACCCGACTCCGACCATTCCTGCCGCGAGGAGAAAGGTGGAAATTCCTTTAAGAAGTGCAGCGCTGTCGAACTCCACTCCCGTCATTTCCCAATCGAGCGAAATCTCGGGAAAAACTCCGAAAGTGTTACCCAGCGCGACGAGGAGAAACCCAATCGCAAAACCAGGCACGAGGCGAAACCAAGGTTTCCTCCCTTCCGAAGTCAAGCTATCGCGGCGGGACATCCACCACCCGATCAAGACGGCTACCGGGGCGAGAAGGCAGACCCTCGACAACTTCGCCACTGTCGCGACCTGACCGGCCTCTTCGCCAACAGCGAATCCAGCCGCAATGACTTGTGGAGTCTGATGAATCGTGAGCCCGGCGAGAAGTCCAAATTGTGTTTCTGACAGGCCGAGTAATCCTGAAAGAAGCGGTAGCAAAACCATCGCCCCAAGGCCCAGCAGCGTCACAAGCCCGACGCAGATGAGAACGTGATTCTCGCGAGCTTTCATCAGAGGAGCAATCGCGACGATGGCGGTTCCGCCGCAGATGCCCGTCCCAATCCCGAGGAGAAGAGCCATTTTGCAATCCAGTCCCAAACATTTCCCAAGATAAAGAAGACTCCCAACTGAAAGAATGACCACGCCGAGGCTCATCACTAATCCCGGACCTCCAATTCGAATTGCCTCAAAAAAATCCATCCTTGCCCCGAGCAGGATGATCCCAAGCGGCAGTAGCTTTCTCACCGTGAAGCTCGCACCGGATAACAACTGTGTCCCTGCGATGACGTTCCCGGCCGCCAACCCCAAAAGCATACTCAAGAGAATCGGGTCAAGAAGTGTCGCTCGATTCCAGCCTGTCTCGCGAATCCCCCATCCCACTGCAAAGGCCAACGCAGCGAGAGAAAGCATCATCACAACTCCGGGTAATCGCTTCTCTTTTGGGCGTGATTCGGCCGGTTCCCCTCCTTCCATCCAGATGAGATGATCAGCCCACGCATAGCGGGCTGTCTCAGCGGATTCGGATGGAAATTCTGTCTGCATCGTTCAGGAACGAGACTACCGGTTAAACTTTAATAATTTTGTTTGCAACTAATTAATTTGTTTGATACCGATTCGACCATGAAACCCTCCCAACTTTCAACGAGACGCCAGTTCCTCGAGCGTTCCGGTAACCTTTCCGCTGCTTCGGTAACTCTAGCCCTCGCTTCGGAGATGTCTGCTCACGCCGCAAATGGCAGCGACGATTTGAAACTTGGACTCGTCGGATGCGGTGGTCGCGGCGCCGGAGCAGCCAACCAGGCCATGACCGCCGACGACGGGACAAATCTTTTCGCGATGTGCGATCTGAGCCGCGAGACGATGAATAAGGCCTCAGAAATTCTCGAAAAGCGCATGCCGGGCCGGGTCAATGTCGCCCCGGAGCGCCGTTACGATGATTTTGAAGGCTACAAGCGCGTCATCGCCGATTGCGATGTTATCATTCTCGCCACTTCCCCCGGGTTCCGCCCCCAACACTTCGAAGAAGCTGTCGCTCAGGGAAAACACGTCTTCATGGAAAAACCGGTCGCGACCGACGTGGGAGGAATCAAGCGGGTCCTTGAAGCGTCGAAGCTTGCCAAGGCAAAAAACCTTAAGGTGGGTGTGGGCCTGCAACGCCGGCATCAGCCGGGCTATCAGGAGTGGATGAAACGGATTCAGGACGGCGCGATCGGCGACATCGTAACGATGAGGGCGCTCTGGAACGGCTCATCCCGACCTGGCAAGCCTCGTCTCGAAGGTGAGAGCGAACTCGAGTATCAGATCCGAAACTGGTATTACTTCACCTGGCTTTCGGGAGATCACAATGTCGAGCAACACGTTCACAATCTCGACGTGGCGAACTGGATGATGGGCGAACAGCATCCCGTCGTCGCTCGTGGCATGGGGGGCCGTGAGGTCCGCAATGCTCCGGAAAACGGTCAAATCTATGATCATCATTTCGTCGAGTACGAATACGCCGACGGAACTCTTCTTTACAGTCAGGCCCGCCAAATTCCGGGCTGTCTTCGCGACATCAGCGAGTCTGCCATCGGAACCCTCGGTCGTGCCAACCTGATGCAGCGTGAGTTCACCATTTCCGGCCCAAACGCCGACGCGATGCGTTTCCGAAGCAATGAGGATGGCCACCAACTCGAGCACTACCCTCTTTTTAAAGCGATCCGGGAAAACCTCGACTACAACGAAGCAGAACGCGGAGCAATGGCAACGATGTCAGGAATCCTCGGGCGCATGGCGAACTACTCAGGCCAGGAAGTCCGCTGGGAAGACGCGATGGCCTCCAATCAAACCCTCGTTCCAACTGACCTCATTGACTTCACTTCCCCCGCTCCCGTCCAGGCTGACAGCGAAGGCCGCTATCCCGTTGCGGTCCCCGGCGCGACTGATCCTTTTGCAGTCTGGTATTGACCTCCCTGATCACGCCTGACACAACAGGGTTTACTCCGTGACCTAACCCTGTTTAGTCCCTCAAAATTTCTCAAACCCAAGACCATGTCCAACGACCTCACCAAAAACGAAAAATGGTATCACGGCATCACTCGTTATGAGTGGCTTGTCCTCATCATCGCCTCTGCAGGCTGGATTTTCGACGTCTACGAAGGCCAGATTTTCAACCTGACACGAAACGACATGCTCGCCGATATTCTCGGCCAGGAGCTCGGAAGCGCTGATGTCAAAAAGTATGGAGAATGGTTCCTTGGAGTCTTTTTGTTAGGCGGAACGTTTGGCGGCCTTCTCTTTGGCTCGATGGCGGACCGATATGGCCGTCGCCCCATCATGATTGTGACGATCCTGATGTATTCGATCTTTTCAGGCCTCACCTTTTTCGCCACGGAATTGTGGCACGTCACCGCACTTCGCTTCCTCGTCGCGATGGGAGTTGGTGGTGAGTGGGCTGTCGCCGCAGCCCTCGTTGCGGAAGTTTTCCCGAAAAAAGCACGGGCTCAGGCCTCAAGTATTTTCCACGCCTCTTCCGTGATAGGCACCTGGCTCGCGGCTATTGCAGCCTATCTCGTGAACACGAACTGGGAGTATGCTTACCTCGTCGGTGTTCTTCCGGCCCTCTTGATCGTCTGGGTCCGCGTCGCCGTGAAAGAGCCCAAGAAATGGGAAGAAGCGCGAGCCGCTGCCGCTGCTGGCACTGAAAAACAAGGAAGCTTCAAAGAACTTCTCACCGTCTCACCCTGGCGAGGAAGGGCGCTGGGGGCAATGCTGCTTGCTGCGGTGGGACTCGGAACATTCTGGGCCGTGACGATTGCCGGTCAGGACCTTGCCCGCGAACGACTTATCGCTGATGGAGTCAGCCCCGAAGAAGCCTCACAGAAAGCCAAACTCGCCTACGGAATCATCCAGACGATCGGTGGAGGTCTCGGCCTCGTTCTCTTCGGGCCAATCGCAGCCCGTCTCGGTCGGAAGAAGGCCTTCGTCATTTTTCACATCGCGGCATTTATCATCACTCCGATCGCCTGTTTCGCTCCTTCGAACTACACGATGTTGCTCATCATTCTTCCCGTCTTCGGCTTCTTCACTCTGGGGATGCACGCGGGCTACGCGGTCTACTTTCCGGAACTGTTTCCGAACCGGCTACGTGCCACCGGCATGAGTTGGGGATTCAATGGAGGTCGTATCGTCGCGGTCTCAGTTCTACTTTTGTCAGGAAAAATGAAAGCCTCGATGGAACTGCCAGTCGCAATCAGTTGGCTCGGATGCTTTTTCCTTCTCGGGGCCATCGTGATTTTATTTATGCCTGAAACGAAAGACAAAGAGCTTCCTGAGTAGTATGGTGGCCGGTCTATGGATCCGGCCACTTTAGAAAGCCTCATTGTCAGGGAGATTCGCAAAGCCAATGCGATCTCCCGTCGTGACCTCGCAGACCGGCTTGAAGTCGCCCGCTCCACCGCCGGCCGGCGCGTCGACAGCCTCATCGAACGGGGATTGCTGAAAGAAAACGGGGTCGAAGAGAAATTCGAAGCCGGTCGCCCAAAACGTTTCCTCGGACTCTGCGGAGAGTTCGGTCGCTTCGTCGGATTCGATTTCGACGCGCGCTACGTCTACGCCATCCTCACCGATTTCTCTCAGGAGAAACTCCGGGAAAAGCAGATCCGCCTCGGTTCCCCTGCTTCAAAAAGAGAGGTGATCCGAATTCTTCGTGAAACAATTCAGGAATTTCAGACCGAAAGTGGAGAACATGAAATCCTCGGATACGGCATCGGAGTTCCAGGGCGGGTTCGGCAGGATGACCGAATCGGAATATCCTATCCCTACATCGACGGCTGGGAGAATGTAGACCTCGCCACTGAATTGAGCCTCGACCCGGATTACCTTCATCTTGAGAACAACACAAAGACGATTGCCCTCGGCGAATATTGGCTCGGCCATGAAGTCCCCCCGGAACACCTCATCTGCCTGAGCATTCGAACCGGTATCTCCGCAGCCATCATTTCCAATGGCCACCTTCTGCGCGGCACCCACGAAATGGCAGGTGAAATCCGGGGATGGCAGATTATAAGAAACGGGGAAAGAGAATGGATTGAAGATGGTGCCACCGTCCGGGCGATTCTCGATACTGATTCACTTAAAGGCTGGAAGGCTTTCGTCACTGCTTGTCACGAAGGAGATCCAAAATCTCTCGCCACGCTTGAAGAGATTATCCCGCACCACGCCGATACTGTCTCCCGTCTCGTTCAGCTTTCCGATCCGGAACTCGTTGTAATTTCAGGAGCTTTCAACGAACTGGGCGATCTCTACCTAAAGCAGCTTCAGTCTGCGACGAGTGCTGCTCTCGCAAACCACTATTTCAAGCCACCACCCGTAAAATTTGTCGCCAAAGGCGAATTTACAGGAGCACTAGGTGCCGCAGCACTGGCCGCGAAGCACTTCAAGCCCGATATCAACAAGTGATCACTTCTTCACAGAAACACGCCAAACAGAGGCGAGAATCAATGTGGCTCCGATCAACTGCAAAGTAACGAAGGTTTCGCCGAAAAGAAGGAAACCTCCGATGGTCGTCAAGACCGGCCACAACATCTGAATCGAAGCGCCTGCCGAAACGGAAAGACAACGATAACCTTCATTCATCGCCAATTGCCCCCATCCTGCTGCCGTTGCAGCAAGAATGAGTAGCCCAACCTCATTCCCGTTCAGTCCTGAAAGTTTTGGCACAGCGATAAAAGCAAGGGGTAAGACGATCCAAACGCATTGAGCAAGGTAGATCGTTCCGATTGAATATTCGGCGACGAGGCGACGCACCAGGACCACTGAAGACGCCGCAAGAATCGCTCCGCAAATAGCGATGACCTCATTGAGTCCCACTTTAAAACCGGTCACCCCGGCGTTCGGCCCGACCAGGAAAATGATCCCGACGAAGGCAACGGAAAGCCAAATGAAACGGGCAGCGGTCAATTTTTCTCCCAGAGCGAGCACCGCAATCATTGATGCAAATATCACGTAGGTGTTGCAGATCAGCGTCGCCATTCCCGCTCCGAGAGTAGGCACAGTCCAGTAGTAGGCGGCTGTTCCAAGAAGCCCGGTAATGCCGCGGAGGATGAGTAATTTATTGGTGAAGACTGGCCGAACCCGGGTCGGCCGACGTCCGCGGAAAAAGACGAGGACGATGAAAATCCCAACCGCAGCCCGAAAGAGCAGTGGCACATCCGGAGTGATCCCGTGACTTTCACCACTAAGAAACCGCAAGAGCAGCGTGTTCACGGTAAAGGCCAGGACCGACCACACCATGATGATCGTGCCGCGCCGGGCACTGGCGGAAGGAACTTTCTGAGGATACTTTATTTCCATGACGGCAACCAGACAGCGGAGGTCGGTCACTCGAAAACGCAGGAGTCAGAAAAAGAAAACACAGCAACGATAAACAAACCTCAACCAGAGTCAGCGAACACGAATCAGCCACGCGACGAGTGCGACGCGAAAAATTCGTTTCAGGTGGAGAGATAGGTTCATGTTTTCTTCGAAATTGGATAGTCCCATTTTGGAGGATTGCAAGCCAAGCCTGCCGTATGTGAAGGATCGCAGCGAAGCAAGGATAGCCTGCCGCAGGCTGCCAGGAGGAAGATTAGAGCGAGGCAATGCCCCACCTCCCTCGTCCAAGCGTAGCCGAAACGGCAAGAACTTCGGACCTCTGTTCTTGCCAGAAATTCAGCAAATTCGCCTACGAAATTATCAATAGTCCGCGCCGTTGAGACTTCCAAGGACGGACTCGACCCACGCATTCAACTCCGCTTTCATCTTCTCGACGCGATCTCCTTCTTCCTCCGCCAGATCCGTTTCCTCATACGGGTCATCCTTCAGATTGTAGAGTTCAAAAGTCACCACGCTGGTTTTCTTGTGAATGATATGATGCAGTTTCCAATCTCCAGCAATCCAGGCTAGATGCCCATTCAACTCCTCAAATTTCTTCGCAGGATCAGGAAGGTCCATCGCTGCGACGACAGTTTCATTCGGAGGCAAGTCACGGCCTTCGGCCTGCGCGGCTTTCAACTCCTGCATCCATTCTTCACTCGGTGTTCCGATCCCGCGTAAATTGGTATGCCAGAATCCCATTGCCCGCTCTCTCGGTCCGCCCTCTCCTTTCATCATAGGGATGAGGCTTTCTCCATCGAGGGCAGGGCCGTCGGGCAGATCAATCCCGGCCGCCTCAAGGACGGTTGGAAAAATATCGAACGTGTTCCCCCGACTCTCGATCGCAAGATGCTCTGGAAACTGCGCCGGCCACTCAACGATCGACGGCACTAACAAACCACCCTCATAGACGAGCCCCTTATTTCCACGGAACCCACCACTGCTGCCCACTTTCGGTAAGGCGCCGTTGTCGCTGCAATACCAGAGCAAGGTGTCATCCCGGATTCCCATCGCGTCCAACTCCTCTCTCAACTTTCCGTAGGCACGATCCATCCCCGTGACTTCTCCGAGAAAATTTTTCATCGCCTCGTCCTCATCGGGATACAGGGCCGTATCCTCATCGGCGGCGATATGGGGACCGTGAGGCGAGCCGAACCAGATCACAGCGAAGATCGGCTGGTCTTCCTTGAGCGCTTCTTTCATCCAGTCGAGGGCTGAATCGACGGCGATGAAGGAACTCTCGACCCCGTCAAAAGTGACCGCCCTTCCTTCGTCGGAAAGGGTTCCTCCGTTCTCGTAGAAATTTGGCGCGCTAACCCAGCGATCAAATCCATGTGCACCGGGGCGAGACTCACTCGTTTCGCGAACCGAGCCAAGGTGCCACTTCCCAAAATGCCCCGTCGTGTAGCCATTGTCTTTGAGGACTTCAGCGAGCGTCAATTCCTGAGTTCGGATTGGAAAGCCCCACTGGTAAACGCCAAGCCGATTCGGATTACGCCCCGTGAGGACACTCGCGCGAGTGGGCGAACAGACCGGAGCAGCGGCATAAAATCGGTCAAAGCGAATCCCCGTCGCAGCCGCTTCATCGAAATTCGGAGTCTTCACGACTGGGTGACCATTGTAGGCCATGTCACCCCATCCCTGATCGTCGGCCATCACGAGAATGACGTGAGGACGATCTGCCGCGTGGGAAGTGAACGCAGCAGCGAGAAATAGAAGCAGTAGGAAACGGGGGGCCAATGAACTCATGACGTGAGTCTACCGGTTGAAGACGCTCTTCGACAACAACGCGACTGCGTCACCGCCAGAGCGAAGAATCCGCCGCTTTGATTTCCTCCAGCAGTCCACGAAGTCGCTCAACCTCTTCGGGGTGCTCGCGGTAGAGATTGATTTGCTCTCGCGGATTCTTCCCGAGATGAAAAAGCTGTCCCCTCGGCTCATCTGGTTTCGCCTCGGGAAGAATCGGCTGAAAACTGAAGGGCTCGTAGCTTCCATCTTCGTTTCGAATCACGACCGCTTCAGCATCTTTCAACCCGATCTCAAAACGCCCCGCACCGGAACCAACTCCATCGACCAGTTTCCAATCGCCGTCACGAATCGCAAAAAGACCCTGTACGGAATGATGAACGATAGGTCGCCGGGTGAATTCTCTCTCATTGTCTGCATCGAGAAGAGGCATCCAACTGACACTATCTTCCGCGACGCCAAGATCGAGTGTCGTTCCAATGATCTCGGCGCAGGTGGCATGCAGGTCCAGAAGAACGACCGGCTCATCACAGACCGAACCTGCCTCGACCACACCGGGCCACCGCACGAGAAGCGGAACTCGATGTCCTCCCTCATAGATTTGCGTTTTGTCACCGAACCAGGGCTCGTTGTTTCCGCCGAACTTCGGGAGGCCACCATTGTCACTCGTCACCATGATGATCGTGTTTTCCACGAGATTCAGGTCTTCGAGCGTCCTCAGAACCTGTCCAATCGCCCAATCGAACTCTGCCACAAAGCCATCGTAAAGACCCTCGAAATCATCGCCGCGTTTTCCCATTTTGAAGGCGGCATGGGGCGTGATCGGAAAATGCACATTCGTCGTCGGGTAGTAGAGAAAGAAAGTCCGATCCCTATTCTCGCGAATGAAATGAACTGCCGCCGAGGACAAGTCCCCCGCCGTGTTCTCCAACGAACGCCTCGCTGCAGTCAGCCCGATCGGATCCCACACCGTGTGTTCTTCCGGCAATCCAATGATCCGGTCGTTCTCCATGAAGACTTCCATTTCCGGCGTAGAATTGTGGCTGAAGGGCACTCCGAAGAAGTAATCGAATCCCACGGTATTCGGCCCGATTGAGAAATCATTGTTTTGATAAGCATCCATTTCGCGGCCAAAACCGAGATGCCACTTCCCGACGCAGCCGGTTTTATATCCGGCATTTTGCATCATGGCAGGAAGTGTCTCGATGCCTTCCTCAATCAAGAGCGGCATGCGTTCGCTGAGGACCCAGTCCTGCAGATAAGACCGCCAGGCGTAGCGACCGGTGAGGAGCGAGTAACGAGTCGGGGTGCACACGGCGGAGGGAGAATGGGCGTCGGTGAAAAGCATTCCCTCGTCGGCGAGTCGCTGCGCTGAGGGAGTTCGCGGCGCGCCTTTACGATAGGGCGAGAGGTCACCATAGCCAAGGTCGTCCGCCATGATGATGATGATGTTAGGGCGCTCGTCTGCTGAAAGAGATAAAGGGAACGCGATCAGCACGGCGAAAATAAGATTTCGGATCATGAAGGCAGTATCAGTTTCTCATTCTGCACGGCAAGGGCCATAATGAAGTGGCTTCGTAGAGAGGGCATTCCTGCCCTCAACAGAAAAAATGGAGAGGACAGGAATGTCCTCTCTACGGGTCTCAAATCGCTACGCCAAAATTTCTTTCACCACCCTAGCCGGCTCAACACCAGTGAGACGCTGATCAAGGCCCATGTGCTTCACGCTCAGTCGCATGTGGTCAATCCCCAACTGATTCAGGACAGTGGCATTAAGATCACGAATATGAACGGGATTCTCGACCACGTTGTAGCTGAACTCATCGGTCAATCCGTAGGCGAGACCTGGCTTCACGCCTCCACCGGCGAGCCAGGTCGTGAAACAACGCGGGTGGTGATCGCGACCATGATTCTCTTTCGTCAGCGTTCCCTGGCTGTAGACCGTACGTCCAAACTCACCACCCCAAATCACGAGGGTGTCTTCGAGCAATCCGCGCTGCTTGAGATCCTGCACCAGCGCCCACGATGCCTGATCGATTTCGCCGGTCTGACGCTTGATATCTTTAGGAAGGTTGCGGTGCTGATCCCATCCTCGATGGAAAATCTGAGTGAAGCGAACGTCACGCTCAGCCATGCGACGGGCCATGAGACAGTTGTATCCGAAAGTCCCCGGCTTCGTCGCATCAGGCCCATACATATCGAGAATGTGCTGAGGTTCACCGCTGATGTCAGCCAGCTCGGGTACACTCGATTGCATACGGAAGGCCATCTCATATTGGGCAATGCGCGCGTGTGTTTCCGGATCGCCGACCTCTTCATGAATCCGGCGATTCATGTTTCCAAGCTTATCGAGCATAGTGCGGCGAAGGGTCGGGTCAATGCCCTCGGGATTCGAGAGGTAGAGCACTGGATCTCCCTGTGAGCGAAAGGCAACCCCGGAGTGTTTCGACGGTAGAAAGCCACTCCCCCAAAGACGCTCGTAGAGCGCTTGTCCTCGTGGCTCACAGTTCAAGACAACGAAGTCAGGCAGGTTCTTATTGAGACTGCCCAGCCCGTAACTGATCCACGCACCCATGCTTGGACGACCCGGGATTTGATTTCCCGTCTGGATGTAAGTGATCGCGGGATCATGGTTGATCGCCTCGGTCCACATCGAGTGAATGCAGGTGATATCATCCGACA
>JARGOD010000095.1:0-13733 GCA_029210205.1 Verrucomicrobiales bacterium
TGTACAGGTTAAGCTGGATATTTGAGAAGGATTAGCATCAGGAGCCGTAGGCTCCGCTACGTTCGGCAGACGGGTTTAATGATCGAGTATCTTTGCGTAGACTTGTTCGTAACCTTTTACCATTGTCTCTACCGAGAACTTTTTCTCTACCCGGTCGCGGCAGGCTGAGCTGTCGACCTCGTGAATCCGGTCGATCGCTGCAACCGCTTCGGTGACGCCGTTGACTAGAAATCCAGTTACCTGATCATCGATGACTTCGCGGCATGAGCCGAGATTCATAGCGATTACCGGGACGCCGGCTGAGTTTGCTTCTGCGAGGACCAGGCCGAAACGCTCGGGAATTGTGTTCAGGTGGAGCAGGGCTCTTGCCCGGGCGAATAATTTGTTTTTTCCAGCTACGTCGACGGGGCCGATGTATTGGATGTTATCGTCCAAAAAGGGTTCCACTTTTTCGTGGAAATAGTTTTCGTCCTGGATGATGCCGGCGATGATTAATGGCCAGCCACCGGCCTGTGCGACTTCTATAGCCAGATGAACGCCTTTGTCGGGATGAATTCGGCCGAGGAAGATGAGGTCTTCGCCTCGTTCTTTCACTAGAGGGTAGAGAGACAGGTCGATGCCGTTATATACCGTCCCCAGGTAGTTTAATCCCTCGACTCGATCCGAATCGCTGATGGAAACGAAGTTACTATCACTATATCGGTGATAGATCGGCATGATCTGGGGCGATGAAAAACCGTGTATGGTAGTGAGCATTGGCGTTTCAATCAGCCGGCTGAAACTCAGGGCCATGAAGTCGTAGTGACTGTGGATCAAATCGAATTCGTCGGCGTGTTCGAAGGTTTCCGAGAGATGTAGGTATTCGGCGACTTTCGGATCAACCTCGGGCTCTTCTTCGTAGCCTTTCTCTACTACTGAATGCAGGTGCGCGGAGGTGATCGAGTCTGCAGTGGCGAAAAGAGTTACATCCCACCCGCGAGCGACGAGACCCTCGGTGATATTTCCCGCCACGGTTTCCCAGGCTCCGTAATGTGTCGGCGGCGTTCGCCATGCTACGGGTGAAAGGACTGCGATTTTTTTCTTCAAGCGAGTTCTCCGTCCTGTGATAGGAGAACTGTCAGCAAATCGTCGAGGCACACACTAGTGATTGCGGAGGCCTGATCACTGACTGCGAAAGGAAGGATTAATTCGGAACCATGTATTAGCGAGCCGCAGCTGTAAACAACGTTCGGCACGTAGCCTTCGCGTTCGTTTCCTTCGGGACTGAGCAGTGGCTCGGCGAGGCGACCGATGACTTTAGTAGGATCTTCCAGATCGAGCAGGACTGCGCCGATGCTGTATTTGCGCATCGGGCCAACGCCGTGAGTCATGACCAGCCAGCCGGCCTCAGTTTCTATAGGTGAACCGCAGTTGCCAATCTTCACCGACTCCCACATCTCGGCGGGGCGCAGGATTATTTCAGGATTACTCCAGTGATGCGGATTCTCCGAAAACATGATGAACAGGTTTTCGTTGTCCTGGCGGGACAGCATGGCGTAGCGACCGTCAATTTTTCTTGGAAACAGAGCCATGCCTTTATTCTGCACCGCGTCGCCGTTCAAAGTCAGGATATTGAAATGCAGGAAGTCGCGCGTTTCGATCAATTGCGGAAGGATGTCGTGGCCGTTGTAGGCGGTGTAGGTCGCGTAATAGGTCACTGAATCATCGTCATCGACGAAACGGACAAAACGTGCGTCTTCGATACCGTTGCTCTCGTTTGAAGAGACTGGAAAAATAATGCGCTCGCTGATCGCGAGATCTTTAGAAAAGCGCAATTCGTAGTTGGAATCCGCCAGCCACTGGATGCATTCGAGGGTGTGATTCAAGCCCTGGGTCCCAATGTGCTCGTGAACTTTGCCTACACTTTGGTTCAAATCACTTCGCGTAAAGCGATCCTGAAGGGGGGCGAGAACGGCGTCAGCGTGGCTGTCGTCGACTCCCATTTCCTTGAGTTTGATTTGGAAGCTTTTTTTGTGATATCTCGGATCGGGGATGATTTCAGGCTCGGTCACAAAACGGGAAACAGGGTCGAGCTTGATCTGACCGTCCGATGTGATAGTCCCGGCTCGAAATTCGATAGACGAGATGTGTCCTTCACCGGTCGCGCGCAGACTCATGATGAAACGCAGTCCGCCAGTGGGTGCATCACTTTGGTCCGGGTGGGGGACGATCGAGGGATTGAAAATGGCGGCCGATTCCAATGCATACTCACCCGAGAACAATGCGCCAATGATCAGTTTTCGGTCGATCGATAGGGGTGGCGATTTCGACAAGTGATTCTCTATCTTGCTGTAGTTGGTTAGAAATATAGATTCAACGTCAAAGTGTCTACTTTCGAACTCTTTTCTTACGATACTTAACTCGTGACCAACTTCGTCTTCGGTAAGAGCCATAGCTCGTCCGATGATACTGGCGATATAGTCGTCGCCACCTGGAATAAAGGGCCGAATGATGACGCGTGAACTGTCCGGCAGGATCATCGGCGAATGGCGGCGGATTTGAATAGGTTTCTTCATGAATTGCGCAGGGGATCGGACACCAATTGTTCCGCAGCACTCATTTCCGCGAGTGCCAGGTGAAAGGCCAGGGTCGATTCCGCGCCCTGGTTTTCGTTTACCCGATCGGAATGCAGGCCGTCGCCGCAACCTCCAGAGGTAAAATCGTAGATAGGCAATCCCAGATCGTTTCGACCGAGAAACCATTCAAAAGCGCGTTTTGCTTCCGTGGCCCATGCATCGTCCTGGGTGGCTCGAAATGCTTCCTGAGAGGCGGCGACCATCGCCTGTGCCTCCAGCGGTTGTTGGTCGAAATCAGCCCGGTGGCCGCCGCGTGGGTAAAAGCCGTCGCTTCCGATTGGCCGGAAGGCGCCGGACTGTGTCGTTTGTAACGAGGCTAGCCAACTCAGCGATTTGAGGCCGATCTCGATGGCTTCCGGGTGCGGCATCCACTGGCCGCTGAGGATAAGTGCCTGGCTTAGGCGGGCATTGTCGTAGGTGAGGCTTTCTTCGAACCACGGCCAGTCGTCGGTGCTGTATTGATGAAAACCTTTGATCAGCCTTTTGGTCAGATCCGAGCGCATCGCTTCGATCGCCGGGCCACAGGAAAAGTGGCGCAAATATTCGTGAATGCCGAGCAAGGTAAATGCCCAGGCGCGCGGTGATGTGAATGACTCTACAGCGGCAAGCCCGTTTTCAAAAAGCTGGGCGCACAAGTTGCGATGCCCTTCGTCCCGCGATCGTCCCGCTCCTGTTCCGGCCGCCCACAAGGCGCGACCATGACTGTCTTCGCTGCCGAAATCTTCGAGCCACAACCGCCCGTGACTCATGAAATTCCGGAACCGGCCACTGTCATAATCAAGTGCTGCAGCCAGAAAGGCCAGGTAGCTGGTGGCGAGTTTATTGAGACTGATCGATGGCGGCTGACCGCCGAGTTCGTCGAGTAGATTGCAGAGGATAAAGGCCCTTGCGTTGTCGTCCGTGCAGTAACCCTCGTGGAAGTTTGGCACATTAAAAATGGCGTGCTGAAAGATCCCGGTACCGTCGCTCATCCTGACAACATGATCGAGGCGAGTCGGCGGCAACGCTTCGGGACGGCTCTTAAGCGTCCAGTCTGCAAAGGCGGCGCGCGCAGGAGTATCATAATCGGACCGGGCGTGACGGAATGATTCGAGATACCGGTTCGCCACCGCCGGCCAGATCATTTCGCGGCCCATCGCGTAGGCCGTTTTCCGGATCTCCTCCATCCGGGCGGGATCGTCGAGCAGACCGCAAACTCCGTCCGCAATCGCACCGGAATCGTTGAAAGGAACCAGCACGCCGCGTCCGTCTTCGAGTAATTCCTTCGCGTGCCAATAAGGTGTGGAAACTACTGCCTTTCCGGCACCGAACACGTAGGCCAGCGCGCCGGACGTGATCTGGGCCTCGTTGAGATAGGGCGTCAGATAGATGTCCGCTGCACCGATGAACTCCTTCAAATCGTCGAGTGACACGAATCTGTTGTGGAAGATGACATGCTCCTTCACTCCGATATTCTCGGCCAGACGTGTCAGGCCGAGTCGGTAGCTTTCCCCCTCGTTCTCCAGCAGGTTCGGGTGGGTCGCCCCGAGAATCAGATACACCACATCCGGGTGCTGCCGAACGATCTCGGGGAGAGCGGAAATAGCGTGCTCAATCCCTTTGCCCGGTCCGATCAGGCCGAAGGTTAGAAGCACTTTCTTTCCCTCGGCACCGAATTGAGCCTTGTAAGAACTCGAGTCAGCGAACTCCACATCGGGTATTCCATGTGGAATCAAATCAATCTTTTCCTCCGGCACTGCGTAAGTTTCGCGGAGAATTTCAGCACCCTTTTTCGCCATGACGACGAGGCGGTCGCTACGGGTCGTCAGGGTTTCCATCACCTTGCGCTGCGCTGCATTCGGGTTCTGCAGAATGGTGTGCAAGGTGGTCACGACCGGCATCCGGACTTCCTTCAGCAATCCGAGCAAGTGACTGCCTGCCGGCCCACCGTAAATGCCGAATTCGTGTTGAACGCAGAGGACATCCGCGTTGTTCAGATTTAGAAAATCCGCCGCACGCCGGTAGGAATCCAGCTCCTTCTCCTGCAACTCGAACTGGACCCGGGCCGCGTAATCGTATCCCTCCGGACGATCATTGACTGCACCGACGTAGCATTTTGATTCGGGAGCGGCAGTCGCGATCGACTCGCAGAGATCGTGGGTGAATGTCGCGATTCCGCACTGCCGCGGGAGATAATCTCCAAGGAAAGCAATTCGCTCAAGCGGTTGGGATCCGCTCAAGAGGCCCTTCTCTCGGTTCGATGCATGCCCTCAGTTTCGACGGTCCAGCCAGATTAGCAACACGCGCCGCAGCGAAAGATACGAATTAGATTGGTGATGGCGGCACTGCGCTTTCGCCATACGGTCATCCCGAGGCTTCCCGCGATCGCTTTTTTCACGTTCCGCGATTCGGATTCTAACTGCTAGGAATTCGCTTTTTCAACCCTGTGGTTCCATCACCGCGCATTGCCCCGGGTTGGCGGGGGTGCAAATCCGGCGGCGAGATTGCCGCAGCGGTAGAATTGATCAACCACGGCGACTGTATCGCGGAGCAGCTGGACATGCGCCTTCCGGTGGCGGCTTTCGTAGTGGGCGATGAACTCGTCCCAGGCCACGTGGATGATCTGCTAGGGCGGCAACGCTCTCGGGTGCCGTGGTCGATAGATGGATGAAATAAGTGACATTTTGAACATATTTATTCGCTTTTGAGTATGACCGCGACTGGTTGAAAGGGGAGTCCTTCCGTGATCTGGATCCGGATTTGCAGCCCTTCGAAGGGCCTCAGTATTAAGACACTGATGAACGTCCCAATTTCGGACTGTTTCTCGACTCATCCCCGGACCGGTGGGGGCGACTGCTGATGAAGCGGAGAGAGGCAGTAAGAACCCGGTCAGAGGAACGAGCTGAAAGGCGACTGCAGGAGATCGATTTCCTGTTGGGAGTCCACGACGAGCAGAGGGTGGGGGGCTTGCTGCTCTTGTCGTGCCCTGCCTAGGCTGTTCCTGATTATCCAATCAGAATATTGCCGCAAGCACGATATGCATTCAGGATCGTTGCCGCCGAAATTATTCACTCACTGTGGTCGAGGCGTTCACCTTTAAAATGGAACGGTGCATCGACACCACGAAAAGTAATACCCAGAAGCCTAACGCATATTCTTCGTACTCTCCGCTGTGATTGAAATAATTGTGCTCGGAAACAAAAACTCCACCATTAGGGAACAGGCTGATGAGATTTTTTGGCAGATTTGCGAAGAGGTGAAACAAACTCGCAACGATAATTAGAGGCTCGGGAATGAAATAACGAAAAATATTGGCTGGGGAAAAGGAGATCTTTTTCAGCCAAACTATAAGAGGAGCAATGATGCCTACAATCGTTACCAAAATATAGCCTGCGGTGCGCATTGCTTTACTCAGTCTGTTATCAGAGAGATTATGCAGGTTAGTTTCGTTATGTGTATTGAACTGATTAAACCATTCAGGTGTGCCGAAAAATAGGAGATGCTGTCCGAAGCTAATCTCCTCCAGGCAGACGAAAATGGCTAAGATCCCAAAAAAAATTACGGGAATTCGTATATATAATTTTTCCTTGATCGGAGACTTTGCTGAAAGAAAAAATGCATAGATTCCGCCAAGAAAAAACAGCATTGCCGTTCCGTATTCAACAAACCCAGTCTCTTTGCCGTTCGGCATAATCCAATCGAAGTATCCTCCTGTCAGCAAAAATAGGTGAGGGAAAATAAATAGAACGCAAGGAATGACTACAAAGAGAAGTTTCCGGTTGTTGAGGATAGATTTAGAAACCATCGAATAATAATATTGAAAAATTTTCGGCACAAATATTGGCTCGAAAAGCAGGAGGTAACTGGAATGTTCAAAGTTTTTCAAGGAGTAATTGCTCGAGCCTAACGGTGAAATTTGTAATCTTCCGGTCGAACTCAGAATCTGAGGGCAATCAAGAAGCCGGCTAAGGCTGAATAGCCCAAGCCTCAGATCATCGTTTTTCTCGCCGACGATCGGGGGTATGGCGAACCGGGGGTTGTGGCTCTGAAAATATCGCCAATCCCGATTTTTGATGGACGTACTTTCAGACTGATCCCCTCGATTTCCGGAAAAGCGCCTGAGCTATCCTCTCGCAATAGAATTTTGTTATGGTCGACTTCAAATAAATTGAGTCGAGAAGCCAAAATCAGCTCCGCGCCGACAGTAACTGCATCATCCGGTCGAGAGCATGACGATAGAACCAGGCGCGGGTGTCAGGGTCTTTCTGTTTCCCGGCATCTGTGACTCTGCCGAGCATCTCGCGAGTACGGTCGTCAAGACGGTCGCTGTTTGAGAGCGCGATAAGACAGTCCTCATAGACTTCGGCGCACTCAACAATATTCCCGCTGTTATAGAGAGGTACACCAAGCTCAATCGCTCCGACAATGAGATCGGCGGCGTTTATTGTTTCGACCTTGGCAGCAGCGGTTGATGGGCACGACTCGCAGGACTCGGATTTGGTGTTCTGCGTGGTCTTGGCCGCTTCATTGGCAGGGCAGTTTTCCTCGCATGATTCCTCGCAATCTTCTTCGCAGCAGTCGGTTTCGGGAAATCCTATAACCGAGCTAACGACATGGATCGTGCCGTTTCCTCCGTCAATTCCGGCAGAGCGGATCACAGATCCGTTGACCGTGAATAGTCCTTCCTTGATCTCAAATTTCAGCTCGTTCCCGCTGAGTGACTGAGCTGTTCCGGCGTTGAGAGCGTCTCCCGCAGAAACATTTCCGGAAACAACATGGGAGGTCAGCAACTCGACGAGCTTTTTGCTGTTTTTCTTTTCAAGGAGGCTCGACACGGTTCCCTCAGGGAGGGCGGCGAAGGCGTCATCAGTTGGTGCGAAGAGGGTGAGATCGTCCTTGCCGTCAAGTGCTGCATCAAGTCCGGCAGCTTTTGCTGCTGCGAGAAGAGCTTTAAAAGTGCCTGCACCTTGTGCGGTTGTGAGCAAGGTCTTCCGCTCTGGCTTGGGGATGAGGACTGTGTCGATGACGTGAATGATTCCGTCGGAGCATTCAATGTCGGCCTGTAAAAGAGTTGCATCATTGACTCGAATCCGGCCGTCTTGAAATCTGACCGAGAGCGGAGATTTTTCGATCGTCGAGACAGTGCCGTCGCTGAGGGCTTCGGCAAGTCCTTTAGATCCGGCATGAACGTGATGTGATAGAATCGCAACGAGGCGATCTTTGTTTTCCGGTTTAAGAAGATTTTCTACGGTTCCCTCTGGAAGCTTCGCAAATGCTTCGTTAGTGGGAGCGAACACCGTGAGTTTATTGTCCCACTGAAAAAAGGTAGTGAGTTTTGCGGTATCGAGAGCGGTTTTCAGCGTTGAAAACCGTCCGTCGTCTATTGCAGTCGCAATGAGCGATTTCGGGCCATTAGCTTTTGGACTATCAGCGGGCTTCTCCGTTGTTTCAGTAAATTCTCCCTGACCTTTTCCATACGTGCGAATCCAATCGACCTCGACTTTGAATGGTCCAGTCTTCTTGTCGCCAAGAAGGATACCCACCCGGCCAACGACAGCCGGATTGAATTTCTCATCAGGTAAGTCGCGACCGCGCCACCCGCCCTTGAGATCAGCAAACGGTATTTTCACTTGAGACCACTCACCTTTCTTCGGTTGAAATTTGCCGGAAAAAGAGACGGGTTGGCCGCGGTAGGTGGCTTCGGACTCGAGACGGATCTGATACTCACGTCCATCTCCTTTCACGAGCAGAAGCAGTCCAAGATCGTTACTGAGGTTCCGATTGATGTCATCAGTCTCGACGAGTGAAAAGCCTCCGTTGTTTTCGAGAGAGAGCGTCCCTGAAAAGGTCATGATTCCTTCCTTTGAGAACGCAGCTTTTCCTTTTGAAAGTCCACCCATAACGCCGTCGTTGGTGATGCTCCAATCAGGACCCTTGTGATCTCCCTCGTCGAATTCAGCGATAGTTTGACCACGCCAAGCCCAGGGTTTTTCTGCATCTTCCGCGGAGACTAGGATCGGAAAGATGAGCCCGGCCAGCGTGGGAAGAATAGTAGCGAGGGCAAAAAGGGGTGCTTTCATTGCCAATGTTACGGGCGCTGGTGGCAAAACGGACGGCGCGGATGAGAGTGGAAGCGCTTAGCCCTCTTCCGGTTGCTTAAACCAGCCACGGCTTTTTTGACAAACGCGAACGAGACAGAGCATCAGTGGCACCTCGATAAGAACACCGACTACCGTAGCGAGCGCGGCACCTGAAGAGAGACCGAAAAGCATCACGGCGGTGGCGATGGCGACCTCAAAATGATTCGAGGCACCGATCATGGCTGAAGGGGCTGCGTCTTCATAGCTGAACTTCAGGACCTTCGCTGCGAGGTAGGTCAGTGCAAAAATCAGCAGGGTTTGAACTGCGAGAGGGATAGCGATCCAGAGGATAGTGAGAGGATTTGCAAGGATGGTTTCCCCTTTGAAGCTGAAAAGAAGAACGAGCGTGGCGAGTAGCGCCGAGATTGAGACCGGTGTCAGGAAGCGGAGAAATTTCTGCTCGAACCATTCATGTCCTTTGGCTTTGATGATCCATCGACGGGAGAGGTATCCCGCTACCAGCGGGAGGGCAACGTAGATAGAGATTGAGAGGAGAAGAGCCTGCCACGGAACAGGCATCTCATTCACGTTTAGAAGCCAACTGCCCAGCACACCGTAGAGAAGCAGCATTGTGAGTGAATTGATGGCGACCATCACGAGGGTGAGCCCCTGGTTTCCACGGGCAAGGTGTCCCCAGACAAGGACCATGGCGGTGCAGGGGGCAATACCGAGGAGGATCGCGCCGGAGATATAGGAACGATAGAGTTCGACTTCTTCACCGCTTTTCACGACTTCCGTTCCAGGCAGAAGATCTTTAAAGAAGACCCCGAGAAATAGGGTCGCGATCAAAAGCATCGTGAAGGGCTTGATCGCCCAGTTCACAATCATTGTCAGAATAACCGGTTTCGGGCTTCGGCTTGCCTGGACCACTTCGCCAAAGTCGATCTTCACCATGATCGGATACATCATGAAGAAGAGGCAGATCGCGATAGGGATCGAGACGACTGGAGCATCGTTCACGTAAAGCGCCATTCCATCGAGAGCTTGCGCGAGGCCGGGAGCAAGTTTTCCGAGGGCAATTCCGGCGACGATACAAATCACAACCCAGGCGGTGAGATGACGTTCAAAGAAGCCCATTGAAGATTTGTCGAGACTCATGGTCGAAATCGATTTGTGATGTTTTCAGATAGGCTGGCTTCTTCGTTCTATTAGGCGGTCACGAGTAAACGTGATTCTGACGCCTAGTTTAGAGTGATCGAATATTTGAGACCTATTGTGAATGTAGCGCTGCAGGAAAAGACAGCAGCCAGGAGAGGATTGAAATGGGCTTCTTCAGAAATCAGGTCAACAGCAGCCAGGCTCAGGCGAACGTCCAACCTGGGGAAAGACGCTAGGGGTTCTCGCTTCTTCGTGGGAAAGTCCACAAGCATCCGCGGCGAGACAAGCAGTTGTAGGCGTTTCAAGGCGAAACAACATCGTTCCGTTAACTATTTCCAGCTCGGAGACTGGATAGACAACGGCGGCTTTCTGACCATATTCAACGGTGAGAGGTAATGGATCGTTCCCAAGAACTCCGGCGCTCATTTCAATGATTTTGAGTAGCTTTGATGAGGCGAGGCGATGCTCGAAGTCAGTCGCGATGAGCAGTTGCAATTGGCAATGC
The DNA here is from genome assembly GCA_029210205.1 of Verrucomicrobiales bacterium. Taxonomy (GTDB): domain Bacteria; phylum Verrucomicrobiota; class Verrucomicrobiia; order Verrucomicrobiales; family DEV007; genus Arctic95D-9. Next base: position 10,338 of record JARGOD010000095.1, read on the forward strand.
GCATCCTGTCTAACGGTGCCACCACAGTCGATAAAGTCTTTCCTCACCCGGCCTACTTCAGTGACGTGAAAGTGAGAGGGAACTGCCTTCCCGTCGGGAAGAATTATACGGAAGGAAGAGAGGCTCTCCGATTGCAGAAGATCAATGAGATTAGAGAGGATCGGATTTTCGAGCTTCATCGGGTTTATGAGGATTGGATTAGCATGGACATTCGCGATCCAGAATCTCGCGGTCCTGCTGCAGCAGTGGATCGGATTCGCATATTCTTGAGAGTAGTTCGAGCAAGGCTGTGTGAACGGCGCTTCCAGGATTTCTCAGGCGATAATAGATGAAAGTTCCATTCCTTCTCTCTAACAAAAGACCTGCCTGTTTCAGGAGGCTCAAATGCCTTGAGATCTTCGAAGGAAGGTAACCGGTAATGGGTTCGATCTGACAATTGCAGACTTCTTTCCCGTGCCAGATTAGATTGGCAATCCGCAGCCGGGCCGGATCACCAAGGACGCTCATAATTCGAGCAGTATCCGTCAGTGCTTCTTCGGAAATGAGAGTGTCTTTGATCATTATTTCTGTATTTTCGAAAATACAGAAATAAGGCTATCGGTCCATCGATTTTTGATACTTTGAGATAGAAAGGTTGCTGTGATGCTGAATCCCTCTGTTTATCCCAAAAAAAGACAGACAGATTTCCGCCGTTTCAGACTTTCAGGAGATAGTCCATTATTTTAAGTCAGAACTCTTCCCGTTCTTTGACCAAAATCCAGTATTCCTAACATGGCCAGACTTATTCTATTGCTCGCTTGCTTTACCTTTATCCACTTCATGTCCTTTGCGGATGAACGGCCGAATGTAATCTGGATCGTTTCTGACGACCTCAGCCCTGATCTCGGGTGCTACGGCTATCCGGATGTGCAGACGCCGAACCTGGATCGTCTTGCAGCGGAAGGGACGCGTTTTACCCATGCTTTCTCGACGGCGCCGGTTTGTTCCTCTTCGCGGACGGCTTTTCAGACAGGTATGTATCAGACGACAATTGGCGGGCATCATCATGACACTCGCGACAAGGCGCCACTCGCTTATTTCGCGACGACAGTAACCGGGGAGATGCAGAAGGCCGGTTACTTTGTTGTTAACGGACGGGGAACGAAGGAGCCAGAGAAGCGCCTTGCCAAGTCACACCTCAACTGGACCTATGACGCTCGCGAGTTCTTTGACGGTAACGATTGGACGCAACGGGCCGAGGGGCAGCCGTTCTTTGCTCAGATTCAGTTCAAGGAGCCGCATCGCACCTTTGTCGAGACAGACAAGAGATATCCCAATGCGCCAATCCCGCCCTACTACCCCGAGCACCCAGTCACAACCGCTGACTGGGCGAATTATCTCGCAAGTATTGAAGTGCTCGATAAGCGGGTTGGCCTTCTCCTCGACCGGCTTGATGATGAGGGTCTTGCTGAGAACACCCTCGTTCTCTTTTTTGGCGATCATGGTCGGCCCCATGTGAGGGGGAAGCAGTGGCTCTACGACGGAGGTATTCATGTCCCGCTCATCGCACGCTGGCCCGGGAAGATGGAAGCTGGAAAAGTTGACGAGCGACTTGTGTCACTCATTGATTTGATGCCGACTACTCTCGCTGCTGCGGGAGCTCCAATCCCGAATAGCCTGGTTGGTCGTGACCTGTTTGATCCTGCTTTCATCGGTCACGAAATCCTCTTTGCTGCTCGTGATCGATGCGGTGACGCGCCGGACAGGATCCGCTCCGCGAGAACGCGCGACTTCAAATACATTCGCAATTACCACCCTGAAATCCCCTACATGCAGCATAGCGGCTACAAGCGTGCCGGCTATCCCGTCGATACTGTGATGCGGGTGATGCATGAAGCGGGGGCATGGACCTCACCCTTCATGGCTGAGACCAAGCCAAAGGAGGAACTTTACGATCTCGCCGCTGACCCGCATGAGATGAAAAATCTCGCCGATGATCCCGCGTTTTCTGAGCAACTTTCTGCGCTGAGCAATGCGGTCGATACCTGGATCGAAGAATCCGGTGACCTGGGTGCGGTGGACGAAAGCCTCACCGTCGATCTCGAGGCAGTCATGGCCGAGAAGTGGGCGAGCTACGAGAAGCGGATGAAGAGCCGCGGCTTGAGCGGCGAGACTTCGAACCGCGAGTATCTCGACTGGTGGGAGAAGGAGTTGGCTGGGGATTGAGGAGAATGGATCGCAGGTGGTGCGCATCTTGACATCAAATGGTTTAGGCATCATGATGTCTTAATGAGGACGACTCTCACGATTGATGATGATCTTGCTGATGAGCTAAAGGAAAGAAGTAAGCTTCTCGACAAGCCGTTTAAGCGAGTCGTGAACGAGGCGCTTCGTCGGGGTCTTGAACATTCCGGGGCAAGCCGAGAGAAACCAATTTTTTCGATTGAGCCAAATCAGAGCGGGCTTGTGTCGGGGGTTGATCCCCGGAAGTTGAACCAGCTCGTTGATGAGCTTGAGGTGGAAGAATTCATGGAAGCGTCGGACTGATGATCATTCCTGACGTAAATCTTCTCGTGTATGCCTACAATGCGGAGGCTCCATTCCACCTTGAATCGAAGGCGTGGTGGGAAGGTGCTGTGAATGGTTCGGAAAGGATCGGGATTCCGTGGATTGTCTCAACCGGGTTCATTCGTTTGGTCACGCATCCGAGAGTGTTAGCAAATCCTGTCTCACCGGATCTTGCAGTACGCTGGGTAGAGTCGTGGCTCGAGTATGACCACATTTCGCCGGTTAACCCGAGTCACGAACACCTGAAAATACTGAAGCAGTGCCTAGCCAATGCCGGGGTGGGTGCCAATCTCGTGACGGATGCTCATATTGCTGCCCTCGCGATTGAATATCAGTCGAAAGTCTACTCGAATGATAATGACTTCAGTCGCTTTTCTGATCTGAATTGGGTGAATCCGCTCTGAAGGGTAATCCTTTTGACTCTCGTTTTGCCACGTAATGGACGGGATTTCATTTTCACCTGAAATAGGCGTATCGTAGGAAATTTAGATCGATGCTTTCTCGATGCTTCTCCTTCGCTAGCGCCGTTCTGGCGATTTCATTCATCACTCACTCTTCACAGGCAGAAGAGCGACTCGTCTTCAAGACTGGCTTCGAACCGGGGCTGGAGATGATGAAACACCCCCAGTATCAACAAAACCATACCTTCACCGGAAAGGATGAGACTACCGGTTTTGATTTTGAGGAATTCTCGCAGCAGTTTGACGTGGTGCGTTTCGCCTACGTCATTGGTGGAAGAAGGCAGGATCCGGCGAGCCATGTGAATACTGCTCTGAAAGAAGGGATGGGACGCGACAGTTCCCGGGCGCTTCTCTTGGAGGTGGTCGAAGACTTCAAAGGCGATGAGGA
>JARGOD010000095.1:13833-15452 GCA_029210205.1 Verrucomicrobiales bacterium
GATCGCACGGTGAAGGTCTGGTATGACGATCTCGAACTGTGGACTGGTTTTCCTCCCAGGAGGGAACGGTCAGAGTAAAAACCTTTCGAAACAGCGGCAGGTTTGAGACGATGTGGGCGTAAGGGTGCGAATGACGGACGATCAGCCATCGAATGAGCGGTTTCTCCGGGTTTTTCTGCAGAATGAGGAAGACCTGCGAGCCTATGCTCGTGCCCTCTTGCCAACCTGGGAAGTGGTCGATGAGGTGATGCAGGAAGCCAGCGTTGTGATGTGGCGGAAGCTCGATCAACTGCGCCAGGAAGATGAATTTCTTCCCTGGGCGAAAGTGATTGTTCGTTTTGAGGCGCTGAGAGCGCGCCGAACATTTGCGCGTGATCGTCATCAGTTTGGCGATGACGTTTTTGAGCTCCTCGCGGCGGACGATGTGTCGATCGGTGAGGAAGCTCTCGCCGAGGAGCGGAGTGCGATGAAGGGCTGTCTCTCGAAGTTCGATGCTGCGCAGCGCGAATTGATTCTTTTGCCGTATCGGGGGCATGGTGCTGTGCTGGAACTGGCGCAAGAGTCCGGTCGCAGCGTGAACAGTCTCTATAAGAAGATCGGAAGACTTAGGGAGAAGCTCGCGCAATGCATCGAGACGCATTTGTCCGAGTCACGAATGAAAGGGGACCCGTCATGAAGAAGGATTGGGAGTGGCATTCATTGATCGCGCGGTATCAGGCGGGTCAGCTTTCGGATGAAGAATTTGCTGAACTGGAGGAAGCGCTGAGAAATTCGAAAGAGGTGAGAGCGATCTATCATCAAGCCTCACGATTCGATTCAAGTCTTCGTCGTGAGTCTGAGCAGGTGGTGAATCGTGATGAGGAACGCGCTGTCGTTCCTTTTCGGAAGACACCTCTCTTCGGTCGACTTGCTGCGGCCGCAGCGGTCGTGATTCTCTCAGCATTGACGATCACGATTGCCGCGCAGAAACGCATCGTAGCCACGCTGGTTTCGAGCGAGAATGCGGCGTGGGAAAGCGCCTTGCCGACGGTTGAGGGAGCGAAGCTTTCGCGCGGGTCGCTTCGTCTCTCGACAGGCATCGCGACGATTCGATTTGATTCCGGAGTTGAGCTCACCCTGGAAGCTCCGGCCCGTCTCTTTATCAAAGGTTCAAAGCGTGCATCTCTGGTTCATGGGACCGCCATTTTGAAGTCGAGTGACTCTGATGAGTTCATGCTGGAGACTCAACTTGGACAAGCGGTAAGCCGGGACTCCGAGTATATCGTTTCAGCTGGCAAAGACCCGAACGAGCAGCGATTTGAAGTGCTTTCCGGTGAAGCGTGGGTGAGTCATGACCGTTCCCGTGAAGCGGTCAAAGTTGTGGACGGTGAGTATGCGTTACTCACCGGCGATGGGCTTGTTTCGAATGAAATGATTGCTGAGGAACCGCCGATCGAGCAGTTCGAACAGGGGCTGCGAATTTCAAGCGAAAGCCGGTCCGCGACCTTTATCCGCAATGACAATCCTTACAAGTGGACGCGTCCTGAGTTCCTGACGCTGAAAAAGTCGAATAGCGGAAACCTGTTCGATCAATACTGTGTCGTGGGATTTGATCTCGGGATGGTGAATCCGGCGCAGGT
>JARGOD010000096.1:0-11118 GCA_029210205.1 Verrucomicrobiales bacterium
CAGATTGCGTTTGAACTTTCACTGCTCGACCGAATCTGCTATTATTCCCGCCCTTTCTTGATTGCAAACAGATGGCTTTGAAACTTGTAGTAACGACGAATGTCAATGGTGATGTCTTCGAACTGATATTGAAAAAATCGAAGTATCGGGTCGGTCGTCGGCACGACAACGATCTCAGGATCAAGGAAACGTATATTTCGGGATACCATTCCGAGCTGAACCGCAATGATAAAGGCGACTATGAGCTGAGCGACGCCGGCTCCAGCAACGGAACTTTTTTGAACGGCAGACGGGTCGAAGGATCAGCGGTGGTTAATGACGGCGATTTCATCAAATTTGGCATCCTCAAAGTCGCAGTCGTTAGTCATGATGATTCAGGACCAAAAATCGTTTCCCTGAAAGACCGACCTGCCTTCGCCAAAAAGCGGAACGAGATGACTGCTGCGATATCGGTCTCGGGTAATACCGGATCTATTGCATCGCCGGAAGCCATATCCGGTCCATCGGAAGATACTTCATCGAATCCTGCGGCAGTTGCTCAGTCTGCAAAAGAGATCGAAAAACTGGAGGCACTTCTTAAGGAGGAAAAGAAAAAGTCAGAAACACTTAAAACATCTCTCAAGGACGAAACAGCTGAACGGAACAAGCTGGAAACTGAACTCAGCAAAGCGAAAAAGCAGGTCGAAGGAACCGACAAAGTCGCTCCACTTGAAGCAAAGCTGAAAGAATCCGAGTCGGATGTCAACCAACTCAAAAAGGAGCTCGCAGGGCTCAAGAGTGGGCTCGACGAAAAACAGAAAGCGCTCGAAGCAAAGTCATCGGAACAGAAAAAGAATGCTGAAGCGGGTGATGCTTCCGATAAGAAACTCAAGGACCTCGAGGAAACGGTAGCAAGTTTACAGGGTAAATCAGAAGACCTGCAAAAAGAGCTCGAGAAGACAACGAAAGAAGCTGAGTTGGTCAAGAAGGAGGCCGTCTCATCTCAGAAGAGCGTAGAAGAGCTCGAAAAAGAGCTCATCGATTTTAAGACGAAAGCTGAGTCCACTGGAAAAGAGCTCGTCGCAGCCGAAGCCACGCACACTTCGGAACTGAATGAGAAAGACGTCGTCATCAGTTCGCTGGAAGCGGAGGTAAATTCGCTCAAGAAAGGCCTCAGCGGGAAAGAATCCGCTCTCGCCGAAACAGCGAAAGAAGCGGCAAAGCTCGCTGTCCTTGCCAAGACGGTCGACTCGCTCACTGAAGAGCTTTCCCTCGCAAAGTCGTCTTCCGGTGAACTTGAGGAAGAGAAAACAAAGGTCGAGAAACTTGCCCAGCAGCGTGAGAAAGAACTCGATGACCTGAAAGCCGAACTCGAGAGCCGCGACGCTAAGATCACGGAACTCGACCAAGACAGTAAAGAGCTCGCAGCAAAGTCTGCTGCTAATCTTGAGCTGGAAGCAACTCTGAAAGAAACCCGGGCCGCACTCGAAAATGAAAGGAGCTCGCTTTCATCGGACGTCAATTCAATCAGCGAGGACCGGGACAAACTTGCAACGGCTCTTGCGATCAAAGAGGAACTTCTTAAAAAGCAAAAGGAGGATCTGGAATCCTCCCAGGCATTGGTCAAAGAAAAGACCGCGGAACTCAAAGCGGTCTCAGCTGACGCCAGAAAAGCTGAAAAACTTGCCGCTCAGGTTAGCTCTCTGCAGGAGGAACTGGCCTCCTCGAAAACGTCGCTCAAAGAATTAACAGCAACCGGGAAGAAAGCTCAGGCAGAATACGGCAAGCAGGAAAGCGAATTGGTGAAGCTTAAAGAAGAGCTGGAATCGGAAACCCGGGCAAAAGCCACACTCGAAGAGACCTTAGTAGCCGAGCGTGACAATCTTGCAGAAAAAGAAGACGCAGCCCAACAGCTCAAAGACGAGTTGGAGAAGCTGAAGAGCGAAGCCGGAAAAGCAGAGCAGGAAACCATATCAAAACTCGAAGCAAAGCTTTCTGATTCTGAAAAGGAATTGAAATTGAAGGCGGAAACGGCCGAGGAAACCTCCGGAAAGCTCGTCACTGCGCTTGCAAGCGTCGCCACAATGACTGCAGCAAAAGATGCTCTTCAATCTGAAGTGACGACATTCCGCGAAGCCGGAAGCTCAGCAACGAGGGAGGCTGCCGAGGCGAAAGATGAACTCATCATTCAAAAGGCGGAAGTCGCCGGGTTGAAAACTCAGTTGAAGCAGCACATTGATTCGCTCCAGGAGGCGAAAGCGGAAGCCAATCAACTGCGGGTCGATCTTCAAAAATCCCGTGAAGAGGCAGCGAAAAATTACAGCGCCACCGAGCAGGAGCTAACCTCGAAGATCGCCGAACTTGAAACGGCTTATGCCGCTGAGAAAGTCCGCGCCAATGACGGAAAATCGAAAAGCGACGCGCTGAAAGCCGAAATTGATAAGTTGAGCAGCCTTTCCTCGGAGACGTCCAATGAAGCCGAGCAACTGCGAAAGCGGGTTGAAGAGGTCTCAAAACAGAACGGCCAACTTCAGGCGCAACTGAACAAAGAGTCCGCCGAAGCATCCCAACTCCGAGAGCAAGTCACTGATTCCGGCAAAAATCTCAGTACTCTCCGCAATCAAATTGATTCGCTTGAAAAGGAAATCACTCGGAAAGAGCAGGCCCTTGAGGAAAAAGACCAGGAGCACTCCCGGGCCGAGAGTGATACGATTGTTCAGATCAAACGCGATCTGGGTGAAGCGGAGGCAGCAAGAGACGCCGCTGACTTAAAAGTCGAAAACCTCACCAAAGACAAAGCCTCACTCAACAGCGCTTTCGAACGCCTCAAAGGTCAACTCAGTGATTTGGAAGAATCCTACAGGGAAGCCAAAGAGCGCGAAGAGGCATTCAATCACGACAAAGGTCTTCTTGCCCGCCGACTCGAAAAAGCAGAGTCGAGCAACAGCGAGCTGGCTGCCCGGATCAAGGAGGATGCTGCCGCAGCCATTTCCAATCGCGATTTGATTCAAAAACTGGAGACTCAGATTCAGGCCAATGAATCCGAAGCTGTTCGGATAGAACGCGAGAAATCTTCGTCCCTAAAGACAGAAATCAGCAAACTTGAGCGCCAAAATCGCGACCAGGGAGATCATGTCTCGCAACTTGAGCAACAGATTTCAGAACTCACCGAGCAACGCGCAGCAGCAGAAGAGAAAGGGCTTCAACTCCAGGAGAAAATTGTCGCACTCGAAAGCGAAGAAGTTTCGATGAAGAATCTCCTCCAGGAGGCGGAAAAGACTCGTGCCTCCCTCACCACATCTCTCGAAGAGCAGACTGAGCAAGCAGACAAGCGCGCCACGACGATCGAAGAGCAGAAGCAAGAACTGGCTGATACCGTCTCTCGGTTCCGCAGCGCTGAGACCAGTCTTCTGGAAAAACATCGCGGGGAATTGGACGCTCTGCACAGTGAACTGAGAGAGCAGCGGAAATACAGTGCCGATCTTGAGAAGGAAGTCGAAGATACGCGTGTCGGACTCTCAGACGCTTTGCGTTCCGCAAGAGACCAGGCAGAGCAGGATCGATCTAAAATCCTCGCTGATGGAAATGCCAAGCTCTCTCAAATCGAAGATGAGCTCAGCCTTGCAATCAATTCACGCGAAGAGATCGAGCACTCCCGCAATACCCTGGAAGATGAGCTGAACGAGCGCGAAGAACGCATCGAACGACTTGTCGAGCACGTCGAAGATCTTGAGCTCCAGATTCGCGATGAAAAGGAAGCGAGGGAACACGACATCGTTGCTCTTGAGACAACCAAAGCCGGATTCTCGGATGCGCTGAGCTCAAACTGGAAGCACCTCGGCCTCGCCCGCGAATCTGCAGCCGGAGAGAAAGAAGGTCGTGAGAAAGCAGAAGAGGAAATTGCTTCAGCGAAGGCCACAATTGAAGAATTGGAATCCGCAGCCGAAACAAGTCGGGCAAAGTTCGAGGAAGAGATCGTCGACTGGGAGAAACGATTCGACCAACTGCGTGAAGAGAAGCTTACCCTCGCGACTGAAGACGCCAACCTGAAACGGATTCGAGATCAGATTCTTGAGGCTCAGTCACAGAAGAAATCCATCGAGACTGATCTCTCCAAGTTGAGCTCGGGCATGAAGAGCTTCCAGATGCAACATGACGAGTTGGAAAGCCAAAAAGAGGCACTGCTGAAAGAGCGGGAGGAACTCAAAGCCGGCTTGAACGCTGCCCGCCTTGAACTCGAAAGCGTTCAACGACGACAATCCGAGTCTCAAAGCCAGGAAGAGAAACTTGCCGAGACAATCGATTCCGCAGAGCGAAGAATTCAATCACTCAAGAAGCTCGAGGCTCAGATGGAGCAAGCGGTCGAGCGGAAACGCCAGTCAGGAATCCTCAGCCGAAGCGATGTTTTCAGCGCCAAAGACGTCAAAGAAGCGGCTGCCAACGGGGACTTTTCCGAGGAGGATTTTTATCGCAAGCTCATTTCGAAACTCGACCTTATTGATGATCTTTCGAAGCGTTATGACAACCGTTGGCGTTATCCAAAGGTCTCCGATCAACTTACGATCCTGAAAGGCAGCTTCCTTGACTTTCTCCATGATCATTCAGTTCGCGAATTTCGCCTCGATCCGGGAACAGTCCTCTCCGTTGAGGAGCGTAAACGCATCAAACTGGTCCCGCCGGATCAGGCAGACGGCAAAAAAGGGCTCCCGGTCACAGCCAACTCAAATGGCAACAACTCAAGAGTCGTTGAAACGGTTCGCCCTGGATATATTTATAAAAATGGCTCCTCGGACATCGTAATTCGCAAAGCAGAGGTGATTGTTGGGTAAATTCGCAAATAAATGTCTCAAAAATTATAATTAATCTGGTATCTCGGTCTACTTATTGTATTATCTGCTTCGCACACAAACTCACTGACTTTTACCCTCCTAAAAGTTTAACATGGCAGACAAATTGGCTCGGTATGTCGGGATAGATCTCGGCACAAGTACATCAGCACTCGCACACGTTCGTGACGACGGGAATCCCGAAATTGTTCCCAATTGTGATGGGGAAAGGCTCACCCCGTCGGTTGTATTTTTTGATCAATTCGAAGGGGTGAAACTCGTCGGATCCGCAGCAAAAGACGGCGGCGATCCGCAGCGCACAGTGAGGCATATCAAAAAGCATATGGATGATCCGACGCACGTCGTCGAAATCGATGGCGAGCGATGGACCCCAACAGAAATTTCAGCTCTCTTTCTTGCCAAGCTAAGGAAGGATTGCTCACAGCTGGTAGGAAAGATTAACGAAGTGGTTATCACCGTTCCGGCAAACTTTAACGAGCTCGCGAGAAAAGCGACCGTGACGGCCGGCCGACTCGCAGGGCTTTCCGTAAAGCGCATCGTGAACGAGCCCACTGCCGCAGCCCTTTACTACGCTCACACTCAATCGGTGAGCGGGAGAGTTCTCGTCTATGATCTGGGTGGCGGCACGCTGGATATCACGGTTCTCGACATCGAGAATGACCAGATCGATATCCTGCTCAGCGAAGGGGCAAGACACCTTGGCGGGTCGGATTTTGACAGCGTATTGATCGAACTGATCGGGCAGCAATACAAAGCGCAGAACGGTAAGGATCTCATCCTCGACGAGACTCAGCGACGTCGACTTCTCGCCGGCGCGGAAGACACGAAAAAGCGTCTCTCCAAACTCAATACCGTTTCCGAAAAGATCGGCAGCGAAGATTTCGGTCTCGCCGAAGTCGAGCTCTCCCGGGATACTTTTGAGACAGCGATTCGAGGCCTTCTCACGAGAACTGTCATGCTCGTTGAACAAGCCCTCGAGAATCTGGGGATGACTCCAGATGACATCGACCATGTTGTTCTTGTTGGCGGAAGCACCCGCATCCCTAAAGTTCAGGAGTTGCTGACTGCCCAATTCGGGAAACCACCCATTTCGTGCGGAAACGTCGACGAATGCGTTGCTCTTGGTGCCGCGCTCTTTGCCCGTCGCGCCCGACGTGTTTCCGAAGTTTGCAATCATAGCTACGGAACACTCGCCCTCATCGAAAATGCCTCCACCGGCGAGGCTTCAATTCAAAACTCTGTGGTGATTCCAAAAAACACCCCGATACCCTGTTCGATGTCTCAGGTCTACATGACCTCAGAAGACAATGAAGAAGTCATCGAAGTGGAGATCACGCAAGGTGAGGACCACGATCCACGCTACGTTGACATCGTTGGAAAAATAAGTCTCAAAGTTCCTCCGGGACGCCCCGCCGGGTGTCAGGTGACGGTCACCTACAGCTACGACGAAAACCAGCGTGTTCGGGCTCAAATTTATGACGAAGATTCCGGTCTTCGAAAAGACATTGATATTGAATACAAGGGCGAAGGAGTCCTTGGCGATGTCGAGATCGAGAGAAAATCAGCCTACCTAAAGCAGATCAAAATTGCCTGAGTCACCCCCGACAGCTATGTTCAAAAAGCTCCTCAATTGGCTTTCCGAAATTCGGAAGGATCCCTCTTCGCCCTCAAGTATGGGCGGCATATTCGGCAAGATGACTCCAGAGTCACTTTGTGGAATCGACCCATCAGAAATGGACAGGGAAGAGATAAAGGAGGCACTTGCCCAACTCTACAAGCGTCACAATCAAGCGGCTGGGAGTCTAAATCCTGAACTGCGCGAGGAAGCGGAACAAATGCTCGATGCGATCGTTCATTGTCGGGAAAAGTATGTCGACTCTGCTGCGCCGTAAGGCGAATCCGCAAGCAGGTATTGATTGACGCTCGACACCGCAACGACTCCTGATTCAATGAGAGACTGATCTACAAAATACTAATTCCTATAAACAATTTTATCCAAAAAGCCGTCTCCCCCGGAACTCACGATCAACTCAGTTCCATCGGCCTTCTGATCCTCCGACTCTTTATCGGTGGCGGAATGCTATTCGCCCACGGCTGGGGAAAGTTGACTAGTTTTGGCGATCTCAGCAGCAAATTCCCCGACCCGATCGGATTCGGAAGCGCTCCCAGCCTGGCTCTGGCAGTTTTTGCGGAGGTATTCTGCGCCATTGCGATCATGCTCGGACTGTTTACGAGAGCAGCAGCAATTCCCCTCCTTATCACCATGCTTGTCGCAGCCTTCGTAATTCACGGAGCTGACCCTTTTCAGAAAAAGGAATTTGCGCTCCTCTACGCGGTGCCCTGTCTCATGCTTATCTTCACCGGAGCCGGCTCTTTCTCTGTCGATGCCAAGCTGAAACGCTAGCGGGAAGTCTCACGCTCTTCTTGAATTTGAGTCCGGACTTTCGGCATGTAGGCGGCCAGGTCTGGATAAAATTCAAGGAAGTGAGATTCGAGTTCTTCCGTATGCTTCTCCAGAATTTGAGCTGAATCAAAGATTGGAGTGAGAATGGGAGAGCGATGAGAAACACGGCGCAGGGTTAAATCAATCCCGTCCAAACTCGAGTACTCGCGAAGCCAATCCTGACGGATCATTGATTTGATTGCCTCCGCAGCTTCGGGCGGAGCAATTCCAATTACCTCCCGGAGTTGAGCGTGAACCGTGTCGACAAACTCGTTGAGACTCTGATTCGGGGAAAACTGATTCCAGTGTTTGTGAAGGAAATAATCGTAGAAAATATCAACGATGATCCCCGCAAAACGTCGTAGTTCCGAAGGTAGTAATTCGCGGCTTTTCTGCCACGATTCATGACTATCAGTGAAGGCATCCACGTAGCGATGCTCCACAATTCCCGTCCAAACGGCGTCTGAATAACGACTGTCCCACGGATACCCTCTCACAAAATCTCCGAGGAGACTTCCGAGCCTCGACTCAGGGGTGTCTTCAGCCAATTGCAAATGAGCGAGGAAATTCATCGATCAACAAAGCAAAACCGGAAGCTGACTGCGATTGTTTTTTTCATGGCCCGGAGGGTGACTGAAGTTTTTCAGCCATTTCCAGTAGGGCAGACCTGAAGCGGTCAATCAAGTCTTCAGGATCTTCCAGACCAACCCAAACTCTCAACAGGTTCTTCGGAGCCCCACGCTCTGCCGCCCATTCGAGCTCATCATAGTGAGCAAGCAAGGTGTATGGACAAGCAAGAGAGAAATCAGTCCCTAAACTGGGCCCCTTGGATACTTTGAGTGCATCGTAAAACTGCTGTGTCGCTTCCTCTCCCCCCCTTAACATGAATGAGAAAAGTGCACCGTAGCCTCCATCGTCCTTTCGAAGCTGATCATACCTTTCACGGCATTGGCTCGACGGATGCCAGAGGGCCTCCACCTCAGAACGGTTCTCCATGAATTTGATCAACTCAGTAGCGATCTCGTTAGTAGCACGGACTCGATCTTCAAAATGCCGTGAATTTCGCTCCAACACGATCGCATCGCGTGAGAAAAGTGGGCTTGATGATTCCTCAATTGGCAGCGCTTCTTTCAAGACTTCGTAGCCAACGCTCCCCTTCTTGATAATGACTGCGCCGGCCGCAACGTCGCCAGCCCCCGAGAAAGTCTTCGTTAAACTCGTTGTGACCACATCCGCGAAGCGAAATGAGTCCACATTGACCGATGTCGCGACGGTATCATCAACGACGAGAGGGATTTCGTGCTCACGCAACAAAGGATAAATTTTTGCGAGATCGGCCGTCCGGAGAAGTGGATTGCTCGGCAATTCGGTGAACACCGCACTGGCGGCATTGCCGGAGGCGAGCCATTCCTGCGTTTCGTTGACTCCCCCGCTCTCACTGACTGAAAGGTCGACAACTCCTCCTCCGAATTGCTCTTGTAACTTGAATGAATCCAAATAGGGAAACTCAATCTGAATCGTGGGAGGACTGTCTTGTTTTCCAGCAAGAATCCGGTGTACCGCAGAAACGGCTCCCATCCCGGAAGAAAAGAGATACACATCCGATGCCTCAACGCCTGAGTAAAAGGAGGCAATTCTCTCCCGAATCGTTTCGAGCGCTTCTTTTCCGGCTTCGGTGACAGCGTCGTCAACCGGTTCGTCCTTTAACGCAGACTCCGCTTCGCGACTACTCACGATTTCGCCGCTGTGTTGCCAGTATTTCCAGGCGGCACCGTAGTACTCCTCATCGACGAGCAATACAGTAAGCCCCTCCCAACCATAGGACTCAAGTCGGCAACCAGCACCGGAGCGGCGCTTCACATACTCGGCGCAACGCCAGGCCGCGGCCAATGAGGGAAAAACCAGAGTGACCTCGTTCTTTTTTGCAAACTCCTCCTGCGCCGCAAAAAATAATTCATCGACAAAAGGGTGCGGGACAAAACGCGGGTATCCGCATTCAAAGGTTTCGAGCACCTCCGGATCACCTTCTTCGTATCCGATGACATGACTCCAGCGCGGCAGGCACACCGAAACGGCATGTTCGCTCTCCGGCAATGCTTTCCCTAAATCCTCTTCCCGGGAAAACGGCTCGCTAAACGGATCTCTCATCGTTTCAAACGCTCAGGCCAACAGTGCCTGATCAACATCAGCGATCAAGTCAGTGATCGTTTCGATCCCCACAGAAAATCGCACAAGCGAATCGGTGATCCCGACTGCTTCGCGAGTTTCCTTCGGCACACTCGCGTGGGTCATCGAAGCCGGATGGCAGCTCAGCGATTCAACCCCTCCAAGACTTTCTGCCTTTGGAAAATAGCGGAGGCTTTCCACAAACCGGAGTGTTTCTTCAAGGCTCCGACCAAAATCAACAGTGACAATTCCCGAACCACCGCTCATCTGGCGCTTCGCCAACTCATGTTGAGGGTGAGAGGCAAGAAAAGGATACCGCACCGTTTTGGCATCGGTGTTTGCTTCAAGGTGCTCCGCCAGCGAAAGCGCGTTCTCGCAGTGGCGCTCCATCCTCAGCGATTCAGTCTTCGCTCCCCGCATCGTCAGCCAGCAATCCATCGGCGCGGGCTGCAATCCAAGCGCTTTCTGGGCAAAAACCATTTTCTCATACCATGCCTCGTCGTTGGTGCAAACGGCACCGACGAGGGCGTCGGAATGCCCGTTTGTATACTTGGTGAGTGAAACAAGTGAAAGGTCAGCGCCGAGTTCGACAGGTCGCTGGAGGTAACTGCTCGCAAAGGTGTTATCAACGATCAACGGAGCTCCGGCAGCATGGGAAGCTTCCGAGACTGCTTTGATGTCGATGATCTTCAAATTCGGGTTCGTCGGCGACTCGATCCAGACCAGGGCGGGTTGATGCGATCCGAGTTCTTCGAGAGAAGAAGGATTCGTGAAATCCAGATATCGAATTTCGACACCGAACTTGGCAAAAACCTGCGCGAAAAGGCGAAAGGTGCAGCCATAAATATTCTCCTCGGCAACAACGACATCCCCGCTTTTCAGTGTGGAGACAACCGCCGTGATTGCTGAAACACCGCTCCCGAAGCAGGTCGCAAAGGCAGCCCCTTCGAGACTGGAAATGGTGCGGTCGAGCAGAGTGAAGTTCGGATTTCCTGACCGGGTGTAGTCGAATCCGTTCGGGTTGCCGTATTCAAAAGTGGATGTTAACCAGACTGGCGGCGTTACCGCTCCGGTCTCGCCGACGAAATCCCGCCCCTGATGAATGGCTCGCGTTTCGAACCCCTCCTGCTCTTCTTTGCTCATGTCTCTCGAATCAACAGGGTTAGGTCATAGAGTCAACCCTATTGCGTGTCATGAATCGACTTCAGGGAGCGATAAACGCTTGCGAAGCGAACCCATCTTTTGACACCCTCCTCCTGTGAATTTCGGACTCATCCCAACTCCCCCGGAACTGTTTCGCCAATTTGAACGCGGCGATATCAGTCGCGAAGAACTGCAGTCAACAATGGCACTGCATGCTCGCGGATTGATTCAAGAAATGGAGACGGAGAGGAAGAACCCGAAGACATCCTACATCGAACGCCTGAGAAATTTTGGGGCTGCTCGCAAGCTGGCGCGAAAACACGGCAAGGCGCGACTCCGGGAAATCCTCGGAGCAATGGGCCGGATCGAAGGTTTTCCACCCGCCCAAATCCTCTGGAACGCAGGCCATGCCGATGTGCCGCTTCACTGTTTTTTCCGTTCCCGGATCGAACCCGTTTTCCGAATCACTCGAATGAAGGTCGAGGCGATGAAAATTCAAGTCGACGTGGAATACGGACCCAACGATAAGAAGTTAACGAT
>JARGOD010000096.1:11218-15288 GCA_029210205.1 Verrucomicrobiales bacterium
TCAATCCGGGCAAATTCGAGGATGGCTTTCTCGTCCTCAAACGAAGCGACCTGAGCTCCGAGCTGCTCAAGACCGTCACAGATTTCGTTAGCCGCTTCGAGACACTCCTGATCTTCCGGCTTCTTCACCACGAAAAGAAATTCTTCGGGAAGGCTGTTGATTCGCTGTAATCGGCGGATCTTCGAAATCCACTCATCGCCCCGGGTGTAGACACGAGTGGGCGTGCTTTGCGCGAGATTAAGCGGCTTGATCGCTTTTTCCGGCAGCTCCGCTCCTCTCGGCGTAAACGCCAATGGCACGCCGACGTGATAGACATCAGTCCCAACCCAGGGAGCTTCGCGATAGAGGCGATCCAGTCGATTCGCCTGAAGCAATTTTTTCAAATCGCGGATCAGTTTCTTTTCTTCGTAGTCTATCGGAGTGAGGTTCCAATGCTCGACATAGCGTTTGTAAAGTTCATCGAGACATTGATCGACATCGTCGGTAAGACGTGTCCCCCGTGCGCCATAGAAAAACGTTGATGCCTGCGTGGCAGTGAGCTGGCGAAAAAGATCCATATCCCCTAACTCGACAAACAAATCAGCCTGCGCAGGATGATTTTTTCCGGCCTGCTTTGCATCGTCAGCCCACAGATTAGTTTCGATCGAGAGCGTAGAGAGCTCGTTCTCAAGCCGTCGAATTCCGTTCTTGTATATGGTAAGATCAAGCTCGGGAAAGCACGCCGAGATACGTTTCGTCTTTTGCGGCGAGATGAGACGGTAAGTGAGATAGCGACTTTTTGCCTCGACCGCAATGATACCGACATTCACAAACTCACCGAGCTCCCGGTAGGGTCGGAATCCAACAGCGGCAAAGTTGATGACGAGATTCATAGGCGGTGTTGTCTAGCCGGGGAGAATGGCATCAGCCGATAGGTCCGGCTTGATCAGACTCGCTTCGATCTCCGGCAAACTGATTGAAGTTGTCGCCTTCCCGGCGTCGTCGTGAAGCCATTCTTCAGGAATTTCCGCCCAGATTTTTCCGAGGTGATAGATAGTTGATTCAAATTTTGTGCGCCACCTTTTGTAGAATTTCTTTTCGATAAAAGGCATCACATCGCGAAAGGCATGCTCCTGTTTAAATTGGGTCTCATCGAAGTCATCGGCAAGACTTTGATCGTGATCGACAAGGGCGACATTCTGCAGCACGGGATCCCAGAGCAGATTCGGGTCACCCCCCAGGATGCCGAGACGGCGATCCGGGTTTCTGACCCACCAATCAAAACAGAGACAACGGATTTTTGTCTCTTCATCGATCTGACGAAGATGGGACGTTCTCAACTCGTCGGCAAAAGGAATACGTTGAGATCCAAAGGCGATCCCCGCCTGAAATTCGTCTGCTTGCTCAATGAGAGAATACTGAGTAAGCGCCTCAGGAATCGTGACAAGTTGGACGGGAGCAACTGGCAGACCACACTCTTCGGCGAGGCGGCTGATGACAAATTCAGTCACTAATTGGTCGCTGCTGACGTTGCCGGATTTCACGAAGTAGTAATGGCCGTCGTCGGCTTCGCAAAAAAACGGGCGACTCTTGCCCTTTTCTGCTCTTCCACTGATACTGACAATCGTGACCGACATAAACTCGCTGTGACGCGGAAGAGCTTCGATAATCTCGACTCCTCAGGGTGTCAAAAAGGTTTAGCGACAGCCCTTTAAAGCTCCTCACGATGAAATCCTGATCTTGCACTGTGACGTATTCCGGAGACCTTTCAGCGTATTACCCTGAGATGCCCATATTCGACGCCGAAAAACTCCGAGCCGATTTCCCGATTCTTTCCAAAGAAGTCGGCGGGAAGCCCCTTGCCTATTTGGATAACGGCGCCACCTCTCAGAAGCCACAGTGCGTCATCGATTCCACCAACCAGTTTTATGGATGTGGAAACGCTAATATTCATCGCGGAGTCCACTACCTGAGCAGGACCGCGACCGAAGCCTACGAGGCCGCCCGTTCCACAATCAAAGCTGCGCTGAACGCGCCGGACTCGCAGGAACTCATTTTTGTCCGCGGGGCGACTGAAGCAATCAATCTCGTCACAAACGGCCTCGAAGAACAGCTGTCTGAGGGCGATGAGATCATCCTCACGATGATGGAGCACCACGCCAACTTCGTGCCCTGGCAAATACTGGCGGAGCGAAGAGGGCTGAAACTTCACTTCATTGGCCTCCACGAGAACGGATCACTCGACCTCGAAGCATGGAAGGCGGCTTTCAACAATCGGACGAAAGTGGCGGCCTTTACCCACGTTTCTAACGTTCTCGGGACAATCAATCCGGTGGCTGAGATGACCGACTTTGCTCACGAGCAGGGGGCGCTTGTTCTAGTTGATGGAGCGCAGGCCATTCCCCACGGTCCGGCTGACCTCACCGGAATCGGGGCTGACTTCTACGTTTTTTCCGGTCACAAGGTGTTTGCTCCCGACGGGATTGGTGTCCTTGTCGGGTCCTGTGATCTCTTGAATTCCTTCCGCCCCTATCAAAGCGGCGGTGACATGATTGATCGAGTTTCTATTTCAGGGACCACTTACCGCGAAGCACCGGAGCGTTTCGAAGCCGGGACCCCGAACATCTCGGGGGCGCTCGGCTTGGCCGAAGCCTTCCGCTACATGGGTGAAATCGACTGGGTCGCAGCCGCGAAACACGAGAACAACCTCGCCAACCTCGCCGCGACCGAGCTGGAATCACTTGGAGACGTCCGTTTTTTCGGAACTACAGAAGACAAAACTGCGATCGTTTCTTTCCTCTACGACATTGCCCACCCCCACGACATCGCCACAATTCTCGACACCGAGGGCGTTGCCGTCCGAGATGGGCATCACTGTGCCCAACCACTCATGGATTACCTCGAAGTAACGGCCACAGTCCGCGCCTCGTTTGCATTTTATAACAACGAATCAGATGTTGAAGCCTTCGCGAGAGGGATGAACAAGGTGAAGCGCTTTTTCGGCTAACTAGAATGCGTTGAAATGCTTGCGTTCAAAGGCCTCCGTGGCTAGATAGCGGACTCCAATTTACAATCGGAATGAGTGATGCACCCCTCCAAATCCTAGTCGACGGTGAGTTTTACCCTGAAGGTGAAGCGAAGATTTCCGTTTTCGACCACGGCCTTCTTTACGGCGACGGCGTCTTCGAGGGGATTCGTTTTTACAACGATCGTGTTTTCCGTCTCGAAGAACACATCTCCCGAATCTTTGATTCGGCCAAGGCAATCCATCTGGAAATTCCGACAAGTCCCGCAGAGCTTTCTGAGATGGTGACCGCGACGATTCGTGAGAACAATCTGCACGACGGCTATGTCCGCCTCATCGTGACCCGAGGCGTTGGCGGTCTCGGATTGAGTCCCTACCGCTGCGAAAAAGCTTCCATCATTTGTATCGCTTCGACCATTTCTCTCTACCCGGAAGAGAAATATGAAAAGGGACTCATCCTTGCAACCTGTGCAACCCGGCGCCCGACCCATGATTCACTCTCTCCCGCGGTGAAATCCCTGAACTACCTCAGCAATGTCATGGCGAAAGTGGAAGCGATTCAGGCCGGTGCAGAGGAAGGGGTCATGCTGAACACCGAAGGCTATGTTGCTGAATGCACCGGAGATAACATTTTCATTGTGAAAGACGGCATCATCCTTACGCCGACGGTCGCCTCAGGCTCACTTTACGGTATCACCCGACAAGTGGTCATCGAACTGGCTCTCGAGGCTGGATTCGACCTCCGTGAAGTCATGATGAGCCGATATGACCTCTACACTGCAGACGAGCTTTTCCTCACCGGCACTGCAGCCGAAGTAGTCCCTGTGGCTGAGTATGATCAACGTAAAATCGGAGCCGGAGAGCCGGGCCCTGTGACCCGAAAGCTCATCAGTGCATTCCGCAACCTCGTCGAAACGACAGGGACACCGATTTACTAATCGCGGTTCCTATCGTAGATTATAGTAGTAGCATTCTTCGCCGGCGAACAAGGGCGTCGAAGGATTTCTCAACGAGATGAATTGCGACGTCTGCCAAAACGAAAAAGCGAGTGTTTTCTTCAGCCAGG
>JARGOD010000097.1 GCA_029210205.1 Verrucomicrobiales bacterium
GTAAAGATCGAATACTACCCGTATCCCGAAGACTCCATTCGAAACCCTCACCACCCACATGGCACGCTCCATGAGCACCGCTGGACGGACTCAAAAATTTATCCGAACACCGAGCGGGATTTCCTCGTCTATATTCCGGAGCAATACAACGGCTCAGAACCTGCCGCCCTCATGATCTTCCAGGACGGATTACGTCATGCCGATGTTAACGCGACCATCGGCCTCCGCGCTCCTGTCGTCCTCGACAATCTAATCGCGAATGGAGAGATGCCGGTGACGATTGGGCTCTTTATCAATCCCGGACGCTTCCCTGATCAGCCCAAAGGAAGCAAACCTCGTAATCGCAGCGTCGAGTATGACTCCCTTGGCGACACCTACGCGACCTTCCTTCTCGATGAGATCATTCCCTTCATCGTCGAAAAGCATCAATTAAATCTCAGCGACGCCCCCGCTCATTGGGCTCTCGCGGGAGGCTCAAGCGGCTGCGCCTGTGCCTGGACCGCCGCCTGGGAGCGGCCCGACAAATTCGGAAAAGTCCTCGGATGGGTCGGCACCTTTGTCGATATTCGCGGGGCGAACGCCTATCCCAGCTTAGTTCGAAAAACGGAACGCAAACCCATTCGTGCGGCTTTGTTAGGAGAAACCAATGACCTCGACAACCAGTTCGGAAACTGGCCGCTCGCCAACCGGCAGATGGAAACCGCACTCGCATTTGCGGACTACGACTATCGATACTGGTGGGGCGACGGGTTTCACGGAAGCCGCCATGCCGCCGTCATGTTACCGGAGATGTTGAAATGGCTTTGGAAAGAATAGAACTCCTGACACTGCTCTTATTCTCTTTCAGCGGAATCGTCGCGACGGGAGCGGAACCGATTCTTCCCTTGTGGATCTGGACGGAAGAACCGGCGACAGATGAACCCGTGGTTTTCGATCATGAGTTTGCCAATGATCGCCTCCCCGATAAAGCCGTCGTGCGGCTCACAGGAGACTTTTGCCATGTCGAATTGCGAGTGAATGATCAAGTCGTCGGCTTCGTCGAGGCGTTCGATCCGGTCGCGGAGTTCGATATCCTCCCTTTCTTCCAATTGGAATACAATACGGTCAGCCTTTTCGCCTACCCGGTAGAAGGCCCCTCTGCCGTCGCAGCCGCGATGACGACACGCTGGGGCGACTTGGAAGGCACCATTGAAACCAGCGAAGGTTGGAGTCCTAATGCGACGATTGAGCGAGGACTCATCACTCCGGTGCGCTGGGGTGACAGTGAACTGCGCGACATCGATCACTCTGCCGAGTACAATCAATGGAAAGAAGCTTTTGCAGACGCGTCCGCGACTGAACTTTCCGATCTCCCGAAGGACTTTCGTCTCGAGATGATTAAGTCGGGTTCCGAAGCGGAAGACTCCTGGGTCAGTCTCGCCATCGACGAGAAGGACCGACTCTACATTGGGATGGAGAAAAGGGGCATCCTTCGTCTCACTCCCGGAGGACCAACCCAAAAAATCAAGGATTCAGAAATCATCAACGACAGTCTTGAAGAATGTCGCGGGCTCGTCTTTCACGACGGCGATCTCTACGCCAATGCCAACGATTCAAAAGCTCTCTACCGACTCCGTGACTCGAATGGTGACGATCAATTCGACGAAGTTACGCTCGTTCAGAAAACCGAAGGCTCAGTCGGTCACGGTCGCAATGATCTCGCTGTCGCCCCCGATTGGACAATCCACGCAATTCATGGCGACTCCGTTGAAATTCCCGACGAAGCAACTTTCGAAACCGCAGATGAAAACGCCGAGTCAAAACCTCTTGGCCACTGGCTCAGTGTCGGACCTGAAGCGAAAGAATGGAAGATTCACTCCCGTGGCCTCCGGAATCCCTACGGTCTCGATTTCAATGAACACGGCGAAGCCTTTACCTACGATGCTGACAACGAAGGCGATGTCGGCCTCCCATTCTATCACCCCAGTCGCATCATTCACCTCGTGCGAGGCGCAAACTATGGATGGCAGCAGCGTCCCGGAAACACCCGGAGCATTCCTCTCTACGCGCCTGACACTTTACCTACCACATTCGCGATCGGGCGCGGCTCCCCTACCTCCGTCAAATTCGGATACCGCAGTCGTTTTCCCGAGCCGTGGCGGGATGCCCTCTTTGCGCTCGACTGGGCCTACGGTCGCATCATCGCCGTGCAACTGACACCGCGCGGCGCGAGCTACTACGCCAGCGGTTCAGAATTCCTCACCGGTCGTCCTTTAAATGTGACGGACCTCGATTTCGATTCTTATGGAAGGATGTATTTTATCACCGGTGGTCGCAAAACGCGCTCCGCACTTTTCCGCATCGATTACCAGGAAGAACATGAGCCGACCCGGTGGACTTCACGACAAGCGGCGATGAGAGAAAGTTATTCCCTCGGAAGCCGGGAGATCCGCAAACGACTTCAATCCAACACCGATCCGATTAGCTCTGAATCAGAATGCTGGATTCACCTTGGCAGCTCCGACCCGTGGCTTAGAAATGCTGCCCGAATCCGACTCGAAAAACAACCCGTTCACGATTGGCGGGACTTACTGAACATCCCTGAAGACAACCTTGGCAAGCTCACCGCACTTCTCGCGCTTGTTCGCCAGGGGGTTGAATCGGACCGAAAACTAGCATTCACTCACGCGCTGAATCTCCCGCCCGAATCTTGGCGGCGCACGGAAAAGTTGACCTTCCTTCGCATCGCCGAGCTCGCCGGCCCGGTTTCCATAACCGATCCGCTACGCCAGAAATTATTGGCCCTCGTGACGGACTGGCTCGACAGCCCCGGTCAGCCCGTCACCCGCGAATCGATCCGCATTCTCGCTCTTTACCAAAGCAAAGAAGCTCCACGCCTCGCCACCGATCTCTTCACGATATCAGAAACGCAGGAGGATAAACTCTACTACCTCGAACGCCTCTCCGAAATGTCTGCAGGTTGGACCGGGGAAAATCGCATTCAATTTTTTAAAGCGGTCGCGATCGCGCGTGACACTTCACAGGGAGACCGCTTCATGCCGCCCTTTTTTCAGGCAATCGAAGAGCGCGCCCTCGCTGCCTTGCCGGAGGACGATCGCCCCAACTTTGCTGCGCTACTTCAAGCAAAGCCACCCCCGCGCGGTGAATCTGAGACAACGCCACGAGCATTTGTTCAAAATTGGACAAGCGACGACTTCAGTTCTCATGCCTTCACCACCATGACAGTACCAAGCTATGAAGAGGGATTCGCCCTTTACCGCGCCGGCCTTTGCCACCACTGTCACACCTTCGGGTCGGAGGGTATCCCGATCGGCCCTGACCTGAGCCGGGTCGGAAGCCGCTTTACCCCCCGCGACCTCACCCGCGCAATCCTTCATCCCTCCGAAGTTGTCTCAGAGGTTTATCGAAACACCGAAGTCACCCTGAAGGATGGGTCGCAGGTCGTTGGTCGCCTCATGCGCGACGACTTCCGTGGCTCGACCCTTCACTTTTCGACCGACCCCTTCGATGCTTCAGAACAGGTGACGATTCCGAAATCTGAAATCACTTCGATGAAGGAAGCGGAAATCTCCCCAATGCCACCTCATCTCGTTTCCACTTTTACCAAGGAGGAAGTCGTTTCTCTCATTCAATGGCTCGTCAGCGGACCAAGGGCGCAGTGATTTCGAAAATCTAACAGGGTTGAGCCGCTCACCTAACCCTGTTGAGCCCGCCCTTATTGCGTCCGCATTCTCGTTGGTATGAAGACCACTCCACCTTAGGATACCGATCATGATCCCTCGTTCTATACGGCTTGTAACGATTCTCGTTTTCTTCGCACAGTTCACTTACGCAGACACCAAAAACGTCGTTCTCTTCTTCGTTGACGACATGGGTTGGACCGATCTCAGTTGCTCCGGCAGTGATTTCTACGAAACGCCTAACATTGATGCCCTCGCAGAGAATGGAGTTCGCTTTACGAGTGGATATGCTGCCTGCACCGTCTGCTCCCCGAGTCGCGCCGCACTTATGACAGGGCAGTCACCCGCGAGGCTTAATGTCACTGATTTCATTCCCGGGCATCCATTCGTGAACACTCCGTTGACGATTCCAGATTGGACCAAAGTCCTGAAAACCGAACACGTCACGCTCCCTGAACTACTGAAGACTCATGGCTATGAAAGTGCTCACCTCGGGAAGTGGCATCTCGCGGAACGTAACGGCTATGAAAAAGGAGGCCAAGACGACCCCGATCCTGACAATTATCCACAAGCTCATGGGTTTGACATCAATATCGGTGGGAATGAAAGAGGTGCCCCTTCGAGTTACTTCTGGCCTTATGCGAAAGGCAAAACCCTTGAAGAGCGAAAGCAAAATTCAATCTACGCAACACTCCCGGACAACGGTAAGTCTGACGACGAACTTGAAGGGGAGTATTTGACTGATCGCCTTGCCGAAGAAGCAGAGAACCTCATCGATCAGTTTGTGGCACGGGGCACTCCTTTCTTCATGAACTTCTGGTTCTATAATGTGCACACGCCGATTATGGGGCGGCCGGACCTGGTTGAGAAATATGAAGCAAAACTCAAAGAAAATCCGGATCGAAAGCACACCAACGCAGGCTATGCCGCGATGGTCGAGAGCACTGACGAGGCAGTCGGGCGGGTCGTTGCAAGACTTAAGAAACACGGCCTCGACAAAGACACGCTGATTATTTTTACTTCGGACAACGGCGGCCTCCGGCCCCAGGCGACCGACAACACCCCTATTCGTCAGGGTAAAGGAGGAATCTATGAGGGCGGCGTTCGGGTTCCCTTTATTGTTTCGCTCCCCGATAAAGGGGCGACTGACGTGCTCTGTCATGAGCCCGTCATCACGATGGATATTCTTCCGACTGTGCTAGACGCACTGGCCCTTGATCTCCCTGAAGAGGTTGCTGCAATTCAGGACGGTCGCTCCCTTCTTCCGCTCATCAAAGATCCTCGTGCCGAGACGGAGCTCCGCAGTCTCTACTGGCACTACCCTCACTATCACTCAATGGGCGCACAGCCCTACAGTGCGATTAGAAAAGGAGACTGGAAGCTCATTGAAGTGATTGGTCAGGATCGACTTGAACTCTACAATCTCAATAGTGACCTCCACGAGAACAACAACCTCGTGAACGCCGAACTCGATCTCGCCCGTGCCCTCTATATGGAGATGGCTGCCTGGCGAAATCTCGTCGGAGCGCAAATGCCAACTCGGAATCCTGACTTCAATTCAGAGGAGCCAACCGGAGTTGATCGTCAGGGCAACGGAAACGTCCGCGTCGCAGCGCCACTGCGCGAGTAGCCACAAATATAAGAGGATTCCTTCAGGCCAACCCTCCAGCCACTAATTTTCAGAGACCTTCACTTTCTCCATCAAGATCACTTCGAGCTCAGCCTTCTTTCCGGCTGCATCTTCATTGCCAGCAAGATTGTTGAACTGCCCCGGGTCCGCCGCCATGTCGTAGAGTTCTTCGCTGCCATCCTTATACTTGAAGTAGGCCCATCGATCCGTCCGGATGGATTGACCAGTTTTTCGATTCAGCGAGAACGCAGCCTCGCGAACCGTCCGCTTCGGATCCTGAAGAATGGGACGCAGGCTTTGTCCTTGAACGGTTTCCGGAATCTCCACTTCCAGCAGATCGCATGCAGTAGGATAGATATCCATGAGCTCAACCAGTGACATTGTTCTCCCACTCTCAAATCCGGGTGCGGAGACGAGAAACGGAACCCGTGTGACTTCTTCGTGAAATCTCGATTTCTGCCAGAAATGATGCTCGCCGAGATGATAGCCGTGATCACTCGTGAAAATAACGAGCGTCGAATCCCGCAAGCCTTGACGGTCCAATTCCTCCATGACCTTCCCGAGCTGTTCGTCCATAAAAGTGACAGTTGCATAGTAGTCTGACCACATCTGTTTGATATTGTCAGGGTATTGATCAATACCGAATGACTGTGAGGTGGAACCCGTCGTGACAACTTTTGGAATATCATCCCAATCGCCTTTCGGGACCTCAGGTCCCTTAATCTTATTGATCGGATAGTCTTCGAAATAGCTCGCTGGTGCGACGCTGGGATAATGCGGCCTGACGAATCCAGTCGCGATAAAGAAAGGCTTCTCGCTTTTCCCGTGCGCCTTCAACAACTCGACCGTCTTCTCCGCAGCTTTCCAATCCGGCTGCTCTGAACCGTCACCGTCGGATTCGACACTCGCAAACATTCGGAATGGCATCTTTGTAGACTGCCGATTTTCGAGTTCTCGTGTCTCAATATTCTGATTCAGGAGCCGGTACAGTCCCGGCGTATGGGCCTCCTGCCCCTGGCAGTTAAAACGCTCCGTCCAGGTGTTGGCAACATCAAGCCCATCCGTTCCATCAATGATATCTCCGGGGACTCTCATGTGAAAAATTTTACCGACGCGAGCGCTGTAAAATCCATGGTCGATCAAATGTTTTCCCAAAGTCGGTCCGCGATCGCCGGCATAACGGCTGTGCATGAATGACTCTCTTGAAGGCGCACACCAGGTTCCCTGGCAATAAGCCCGCTCAAATACCATCGACTCCCCGGCGAGGGCATCGATATGCGGCGTGGCGCAGACTTCATCCCCATAGCAGCCGAGAACGCTGGCCTTAAGATCATCGGCAATGATGAAGAGAACATTCTTGATATCACCCTCCCCTTTGGCAGGAGCAATGGTCATGAGAAGAAAAAGAAGGAAAATTCGGCCAATCATTCCGCGATCTTAGATTTAGTTCTGTAAGCGCTCAACAGCGCCATCATGGGGAATTTGACACTTCCGGAAACGACACACGCTTTTCCGGTTGTTGCATCACCTTCAATATCGTGCAAGATCCAGCCTCCATTCCTATATTCTAAAGTTCATGAGATTTTTTAGCCTCATCATTCTCTGTCTTACCGCTCAAATCGGCCATGCCCAATCCCGTGCCGAAAAGGTTCAGTCACTAGTCGCTGAGAACCCCGCAGCCAAATGGTGGGAGGTCATGGATACAGGACCTTTCATTTCGGATACCTTCCGCAGCTTCGGCAGCGATGGCGAGATTGCCGTGCTTAAAGGAATCGCGATCAAGCTGGGAAAGGACGAAACTCATACCGTCGTTTTCGATACGGAGACGATGCGTATGGTTGCAGGATTCGAAGGGACCGTCACCCTCGGTGGGACTCCCTGGGATGGCAAACATGGAGGGAATTCATCGCTTCCCACTGAACTTTCGAGTTACTTTTTTACGACAGATTGGGGTCCCGGTTGGGCCGTCGAGGGCGACTGGTCCGACCCGCGTGAGCTGGATAACGATCTCCCGAACGGCCCGCTTCCTGATAAGCATGCAGAATACATCGGCCTTTACCGTCATGCCGGAGCTACCGTTTTAAATTATACCGTGGGTGGCACGGCCATCTTCGAAATCCCCCGGATCGTCGACGAACAGCTCGTCCGATCATTCGAGTTTTCGACAGTGCTGAAACCGATCCAACTACTCGTCAGTACCCCCATAGATGAAGAGTTCGGCGTCGGCGAACCACAGAAAGTGAATGTTTCTATCGAAGGTCTAAAAGGAGCAAAACTGAAAACAACCGACTCCGGTCAGCAAATCGTTGAAATCCCTGCTGGAAAAGCAGGTCAGCTCAACGTGATCTACACCAGAGGCGAAGCAATTGCCCCTAAACTCGAGGACTTAGATTTCGCGACTTTCACCAAGGGCGGTCCACGCCTCTTTCCGGAAACTGTCGAGGTCTCGGGGCGCCTCGGTCCGGATGACAAGGCCTACTCAGTTGATTCAATCCCTCTGCCGACCGACAACCCCTGGATGTCGGAGGTCCGCTTTGGAGCCTATGATTTCTTTCCCGATGGAAAACGTGCTGCCTGCTCGACCTGGAACGGTGACGTCTGGATCGCCGACGGAATCGATGGCGACCTCTCGAAGATCACCTGGCATCGCTACGCTTCGGGTCTCTACCAAACCCTCGGCCTTAAGATCGTGGACGGAGTTATCTACACGATGGGTCGCGATCAAATCACGAAACTCCACGATCTCAATGGCAATGGCGAGGCCGACTTTTACGAATGCTTCAACAATGATGTGAATATCACGGATGGATTTCATGAGTTCGCTTTCGATCTCCAGACCGACGCGGAAGGGAACTTTTATTTCAGTAAAGGTCAGCCTGTCCTGGGTGGTGGCCGGGGCTTTGCTCCCTGGACTGAGCACAACGGAACGATCATGAAAGTGAGCGCCGACGGAGAAAAACTGGAAACAATCGCCTGGGGTCTCCGCGCTCCGGGAGGACTCGGTCTCGGACCCAATGGAGAACTCACGACTGGTGAAAACGAAGGGAGCTATCTGCCCCGCTGCAAGATCACCTGGAGCAAACGACCCGACCTCGGACGCGATACGGAGATGAGTTTCCACGGTGTCGTCCCATCAATCTGGGAGGACCGCCAATTCGTCGAGACACTTCCCGGCACTCCAACCGACTACGACCGTCCGCTTTGTTGGCTTCCCTACTACGTCGACAATTCCAGCGGCTCGCAGTTTTGGGTTCCTGAGAGCAGTGCGTGGGAAGACCATGCCGGGGAGATGATTCACCTCTCTTACGGCAAGAGTTCCGTCTACCGCGCGATCGTCGATGAAGTAGACGGTCAGGTTCAAGGTGGCGTTTACAAGCTTCCGATTGAGCTAACGACCGCAGTGATGCGGGGACGATTCAACCCTGTCTCCGGCGATCTCTATCTCATCGGTTTTCGCGGATGGCAGACCAACGGCGGAACCGGCTTTCAGCGGGTCCGCTTTAACGGGGCCGACAAGCCGGTTCCTCAGGGCTTAAAGGCACATAAAAATGGAATCGTCGTGGAATTCAGCGAAGAGCTCGATCCTACCGTCGCAAGCGATCCAAGACGCTACTCCGTCAGTAAGTGGGATTATGTCTGGGGTCCCCAATATGGTTCCGGCCGCTTCTCGATCGACAATTATGACGACGAAGCCCGCCGCATCGCCCTGACAGAACCGTCAAAAGGATCTCAAAATCAGATCGACGCCGTTCAGGTCAGGGCCGCAACTGTCCTCGGAGATGGAAAATCGGTTTTCCTCTACATCCCTGACATGACACCGGCAATGCAAATGGAGATCAAAATGGACCTCGCCGCAAAAGACGAGACATCCTTCCGTGAGACGATCTGGAACTCGGTTCACAATCTTCGCCCCCCCTTCGGAGAGCATGGTCTCGACCTCACGAACCTGCCAGAGATCGACACCGAGCCGATCGGGAATCCCGGGCTTGTTCTGAGCATGGCTCACGGCTCAACTGACGATGCCCTCGTCGTGGATCGCCTCGCCCTGACATTGGGAGAAGGTCAGGCCGTGACGCCATTTATCGACCCGAAACGCGGCAGCGAAGTTGTCTTCGAAAGCAGCCTCATCGTCGATTCTCGTGACGAACTTGCCTTCAAGCTCGACGGCAAAGGCTGGGCAAGCTTGAAGATCAATGGGGAAACTATCCTCGAAGGCGACCTGCCACTCGAATCCAGCGCTATTGAACTCGAGGCAGGACCGCATCAGCTCTTCTGCAACTTCCGCCGGACAATTCAAGGAGCTGGCGGCAAAGCCGTTCCGATGCCGGCGAGAATCCAACTCCTCTGGAGTGGAAGTGACTTTATCTGGGAACCGGTGAAGCCTTCCGCCTTCCGTCATCTCCCCGACGACTTACTTGAAGCAAAAGACAAAACCCGACATGGCCGCGAACTCTTTGCCTCGAAAAACTGCACGACCTGTCACACCGCTGACAAGAAGATGCTCGATCCCGCCCTCGCGATGCCCGAACTCCTTGAAGAGGCTCCACGTTTTACCAACATTGGAAACCGGCTTGAGCAGAGCTGGATCGAACAGTGGGTTCGGAAACCACAGGAGGACTGCCCTACCGTCGCTCCTGACGACGCTCAACACATCGCCGCTTATTTGGCGACTTTGAAATCAACTCCACTCGAAGGCAAAGCAGGAGACGCTGCCGCCGGAGAGGAGTTGGCGAAGATTCTCCATTTCGAGCCGTGGGCAAAACAACTCAGCGACGATGCAAAATTCACCGAGGGAGGACTCGTTGCTTTCTTGAAAAATCCCGCAGGCCATCATGACGCGACGACGTTCCCGGACATGCACCTCGATGATAGCGAAGCCTCAAATCTCGCCGCCTGGCTCCGCGCTGAACAACCTGAACCGACGACACCAACGGCAGGCGATCCGGAAAAGGGTAAAGCAATGGTCTCACAGCGCTGCCTCGTCTGTCACAGCGACGAGCCGGGAGCAAGTTATGAGTTCACCGCAAGTCCTCTCTCGGAAATGTGGGAAGCTGAATGGCTCAACAAAGGTTGCCTCTCGACAGAAGAAGCCGATCAGCCTGAGCTGCGGCTCGAGTTAGAGGAAAAACAGGCACTTCTCGCGTTTCGAAATGTCGACAGCAATCAGGGACTTCGCTCTCTGAATCGATTTGTGCCGCACGAGTATGCGACCCGCTCGATTAAGAAATTGAGCTGCTACGAATGCCACTCGGGAGACAACACCCTCCCCGACATCAACCTCGCAGGAGAGAAGCTGCGCGACAAATGGCTCGCGGGACTTTTCCACGGGGATGTCCTTCGCATCCGCCCCTACCAGGACGCGCGCATGCCCGGCTTCGTGAGTCGGGCCGAAAATCTCGCGAAAGGGATCGCTCATCGCGCCGGTGTGAGAACAGGAATCGGAATGGCGAAGCCTGACGAAACACTTCTCGAAGAAGGAACCAAAGTCGCGGGACTGACCGGATACGCCTGCACGACCTGCCATGCTGCCGGATCTACAGGTGCTCTTCAGGCCTTTGAAGGACAGGGACCAAACCTCCAACTTTCCGCAGAACGACTTCGTGAAGACTACTATCAGGCCTGGATGCATTGGCCGCAGCGATTCATCCCCACAACGATCATGCCGAAATACACGGCAGATAAAACAACGGCACTTAACCCGACGTTCTACGAAGGCGACGCCCTGAAACAATTTCAAGCCGTCTGGGAATGGATGAAAACTCTCGAAGGCGCTGAAAACGCACCGGTCGGTGAGAAGCATTGAGAGCTACTTCTTATCAGAATCACTCTCGATTTTCTTTTCGACCAACCCTTCGATACTGCAATTGATCATTTCGACGTTGAGCCCTTGGCCATTGCACGTCCCGAGAATCGAAACCGGCTGACCCACACTCAGAAGCGTGCGTCGATCGTTCCGACTCAGGAGCCGCCCTTGCGCCGGAAGCACATCGATGAACAGATTGTTCCCGATCGGAACAACGCAACGAACCTTGGTGCCGCTGGTATCAGATCTCAAAAAAATCTCAACTGACTGTGTCCCTGCTTCAAAGCGGTCAATCAAGCCGACTACCTTGAGATATTTACCCCGGTGCGCATTATCTGCCCCGGCCATATCACTGACATAGGCAGCCACGAGATCTGTAGCGCTAATTTCGCGCGGCTTCATGAGCTCCTCCAATTTTTTCGCTTCGACTTTGCCCCCAACCGCAGCCCGCAGGGCTTCGTTGTCCTTACGAAGAGCGTAAACTTCGTCACGAAGTTGCTGAACTTCCGACTGCAACTCTTCCACCGTTTTAGCCGTGTCGAGGTATGCCTCTTTCAGCTCAGTGATCTGCGTTGGCAAATTTGAAACGGAATCCGGAACTTTGATCTCTTTCACTTTCTTGAAGAGATCTCCCAGCGACGGAGGCTCATCGTTTTCAGATTCCTGAGCCGAGAGAGCTGTGAATCCAAGGAGGATAGAAAAGCAAAGTAGTGCAGGCTTCTTCATGAGTGGATTCTGGTTCGGAATCGCAATGGAAACAACGGCTTTGTGATCGTGAACACGGCGGTTCAAGTCATACTTCCGGAATTGGACTTACTCCGCTATGTCCTCCGACGTCGATCTCTCACACAAAAACTACCTTGGATTGCGGCGTTATGCCGTGATCAAGAGTGCGAATCAGCTTTTTTGAATTATGGGGTCCTGTGTTATGGTCCGCTTCGAAATCCAATGAAATCCCTCTATCTCGTCCTCTTCACCTCCTTTTTCCTGACTTTCAACAGTCTCGCTGAGCCTAAAATTCTCACCGTCGAAAAGGGCGATAATATTGTCCTCATCGGTGCCGGCATGGCAAGCCGCATGAACCACTTCGGTCACTTCGAGACAGAAGTCTTTCTTCGCTTTCCCGACAAAGACATCACGATCCGAAACATGAGTGACGAAGGAAACACTCCCGCTTTCCGACCTCATCCAGGACGAAGCTATGCAGATCAATTTGCTTTTCCGGGAGCTAAAGAGCTCGTGCGGGAGGAACTTCGGACCAATTCCAAACCCCAGGGATTTTTCGAAACCCCTGATCAATGGCTCAGCATGCTGGGTGCTGACACGATCATTGCCTTCTTCGGATTCAACTCATCCTTTGAAGGACCCGAAGGACTTGAGCGCTACAAGAAGGAACTCGATGCCTTCATCAAGCACACCCTGAATCAGAAATACAACGGGGAAAGCGCTCCGCAGCTTGCGCTCGTTTCACCGACCGCCTTCCAGGATCTTTCCGGGACTTACAATGTTCCCAATGGTGAAGCCGAGAACACCAATCTCGCTCTCTACACCGAAGCGTCCAAAGAAGTCGCCGAATCAAACGGGATCGTCTTTGTCGACGCCTTCAGCTTGAGCAAGAACTGGTATGCAGATGATCAGGAATACACCAGAGACGGAGCGCTTTTGAACGATCTCGGTTACCAGACACTCGCCCCCGCTCTCGCCGGCGAACTTTTTGGAAAAGCTGACGTCAACGAAGCTTCAAGAACAGGCATTCTTGAAGCAGTGACCGAGAAGAACTGGGCCTGGATGAACGATTTCAAGATCGCGAATGGAGTCCATGTCTACGGTCGCCGATTCAATCCTTTCGGGCCTGAAAACTATCCACACGAGCTCAAAAAGACACGCGAAATGACCGTACTACGGGATCAAGCAATCTGGGCAGCGCTGAAAGGAGAATCGTTTGATCTTGCTGCGGCCGATGCGGAAACCTACCAACTTCCCCCCGTTGAAACCAACTACACTGCGGATAACAAAAAGAACGGCACCGTAGACTACCGACCTGGCGAAGTCGTCGAGACCAAGCTGATTCCCGCAGATGGATACAAAATAGAGCTTTTCGCTTCGGAGAAAGAATTCCCGGATCTCGCCAATCCAGTTCAGCTGGCTTTCGATAATGAAGGACGGCTCTGGGTCTCAACAATGCAAAGCTACCCCCACTACCGGATTGGGGATCCGCTTCCGAAGGACAAGCTCCTCATTCTGGAAGACACCGACAACGACGGCAAGGCCGACAAGCAGACTGTTTTTGCTGATGATCTGCACATCCCGATCGGCTTCGAAATCTCGCATGATGGCGTTTATGTTTCTCAAAGTGGAAGCCTTGTCCTTTTGAAGGACCTCGACGGTGACGATCATTACGACACTAAAGAAGTCCTCCTCAGCGGTTTTGATGATCACGATACCCACCACGCTATCTCAGCATTCTGCGCTGATCCATCGGGAGCAATCATGATGGCTGACGGACTTTTTCTCCACTCCAGCGTCGAGAGCGCCTATGGCACCACCCGGGGAACCAATGGTGGCTTTTACCGCTACAGCCCTCAGCGCAAACAGCTACAGCGTCACGCACAGGTGAAGATTCCAAATCCATGGGGAATCGCCTTCGACGACTACGGACAAGATTTCTTTTTACACACATCTGGGACCAAGCTTTCATGGATGCTTCCAGGATCGGTCAAACCAGTCTATGGAGTAAATCTCGAGGCTCCTGACCTCATCACTTCAAACTCGGTGCGTCCGACCTCAGGACTGGAGTTCGTCTCCAGCCGGCACTTTCCTGATGAAGTTCAGGGCGATATTCTTCTGACTAACGCCATCGGCTATCTTGGAGCAAAGCAGCATCAGGTCATTGAGGATGGCACTGGCTTTACCACTGAATTCCGACAGGATCTTTTCTATTCAGAGGATCTGAATTTTCGCCCAGTGGACCTTGAATTTGCCCCTGACGGATCACTCTACGTCGTCGACTGGCATAATGCTCTCATCGGCCACATGCAGCATAGCGCTAGAGATCCACTTCGTGATCACGAGCACGGGCGAGTCTATCGCGTCACCTATCCCGGACGTCCACTCGTTGAACCTGCCAAGGTTGCCGGTGCCTCCATTCCAGAGCTTCTTGAGAACCTGAAGCTTCATGAATACCGGACACGCTACCGCACCAAGCGTGAACTTCGCGGCCGTGATGCGGCAGAAGTTCTCGAGGCCTTGAAACCGTGGTCCGCTTCGATTCAGGATGATCGGATCAAACTGGAAGCACTCTGGGTGAGTTGGGGTGCCGATCAGGTCGATACCGATCTTCTCAATGAACTCCTTAGCTCAGAGGATCACCGCATCCGTTCCGCTGCAGTTCGCGTTCTGAGATTTACCCCTGAAGTGGATGGCCGCGACGAACTACTCCTTGCAGCGGCAGAGGATGATCACGGGCGCGTGAGACTGGAAGCCATCACCGCCGGCTCGAGAGAGACCGAGGAGCTCGGTCTCGCCATCTTAGCAAAGGCGGAGCCCAAAGGAATCGATGAGTTCATGAAGACTTCTTTCGAAGCTTCCAAGTCAGCTTTGGAAGGGAAGATCCTCGCAGATTCCGATGCCAATCTCCGCATTCAGGCTCCCAAGCATCTCACGGGAGCGGATAAGAAGCTCTACATCCAGGGCGCCGAAATCTACAACCGTGAGGCGCACTGTGGAACCTGCCACCAGGCGAATGGAAAAGGACTGCCAGATGCGGGATTTCCCCCTCTCGCCGGCACGCAATGGGCGACAGGAGATCCTGAGCGCCTCATCAAACTCTCTCTCAAAGGCCTCATGGGTCCCATCGAAGTGCTTGGCAAAGAGTATCCAGGCAATGTCCCCATGACACCGTTCGAGCATCTCTTAAAAGACGAAGAGCTGGCCGCCACCCTTACCTATGTCCGAAATTCTTTTGGCAACAAAGCGAGCCCCATCAGCGCCAAGGACGTTGCCAAGGTTCGCGAGGCTGTCATAGACAAAAAGGACATGTATAATCCTGCCGACCTGCTCAAAGAGCACCCGCACGCTGAATAGCGCAGGCGGGTTTTGAACCTGAAATATAATACTGGCGGCGGGACTTGAACCCGCACGGCCCGAAGGCCAACAGATTTTAAGTCT
>JARGOD010000098.1 GCA_029210205.1 Verrucomicrobiales bacterium
TCTGATGTCTAGCGCCATGCCCGACCATCCTCGCGAAATCGTCACAAAACGCCAGAGAAAACTCCCCGATTTCGGGGCTTTCTGCAATGAGATCGCAGTAAGCGAGGTTGTGTCCTAAGAGCTGAGAGCTAAGCTCTCTTCACGGGACGCTCTCAATGCATTAATTCGATTCCGCAAGTCATTGAGATCAAACGGTTTGGTGACTACGTCATCCATTCCTGCTTTGAGACATTTTTCTTTGTCCTCATCGAACGCCATTCCTGTCATCGCGAGAATGTGTGCGTTTGCATTAGGGTGATCGAGATCTCGTATCGCCCGCGTCGAATCGAGTCCATTCATAACGGGCATGTTTACGTCCATGCAGATCAGGCCGAAGTGAATTGGACCGTCGGCCAGATCGACAGCTTCCTTGCCATTGCCGGCGGTGGTGACCTCACATCCCAGCTGTTGCAGCGTTAGGGAAGCTACTTTCTGGTTTACCTTGTTATCTTCGACGAGCAGGACGCGAAGTTTACCTTCGGCTTTCACAGAATTGGCTTGAGGAGTATCAAGCTTTCTGCGCGAGACGATATCCGGGGCTTCCGGGGAAATCGACTCGGGTTGTCTATAATTAACGGTAAAGAAGAATGTCGTCCCGACGCCGCTTTCGCTTTCAAACCAGACGCATCCACCCATCAACTCGACGATATTTTTTGAAATGGCGAGGCCGAGGCCAGTGCCGTCGTAACGCCTTTCGTCTTCTGAGTCGATTTGACGGAAAGGAGAGAAGAGTGTCTTTCCGGCTTCGGAAGTGATTCCGATGCCGGTGTCTTTTATTTCGAAAAAGAGCTGCCTTCTCCCTGATTTTTCAATTCCACGAACCGTGAGAGAGACTTCTCCTCCGTCGGTAAACTTGATCGCATTACTCACGAGGTTGGAAATTACCTGCTTTAGCCGAAGGTCATCCAGAACAAAAGTATCGGGGAGAGATTCGCAGATGGTCGCCGAGAGTTCGATGTTTTTGCTATCGGCGGTCGGCTTATAGACGAGAAGCACATCTCGAATGAGTTTGCTGAGCTCGAACGTCCTTGACTTTAGAGGCATTTGATTAGCATTGAGCTTGGCGTAATCGAGGATGTCGTCGAGAATGTTCAGCAATGACTCACTGGAGGCATGAATGGTGTCGAGATATTCTCGCTGAACGGGATCAAGATCCATTTCGAGGAGTAGGTTTACCATCCCGAAAATGCCGTTCATTGGCGTTCGTACTTCGTGACTCATGTTGGCGAGAAAGCGTTCCTTCTCTCGAGCCGCCTCAGTGACTTCGTCGTTAAGTTTCTCGAGTTCTTCCTGCTTGTTGGACATCGAGGCAGCCATTTGTCGTACAAAGGCGATCAACGCATGTTCGCCCGGGCGGATTGAAGGAATCCGCTGGGTGTGCGAGGGGTATTTGATCATGAACTCCGACACCACTTTGCCAAGTTGGGCAAGGGTAGCTTCCGCCTCTGAAGCACCCGACACAGGTCGCGCGAGAACAACGTCAGGTCGCACGGGAGGGAGGGACTGTGAGCTATTCACTGGTCCTCTGGTTCCTGATTCCGGGGACGAATAGTCATTCTCCTCATGTTCCATTAATTAAAATTACAATAATAATCATAATTAAGCAAGTTGAGTTTCCCTGTCCTTTTCTTTCGGAAAGGGCTGATTTTCATAGAGGGGTGGAATTATCTCACTGAATCACGGCCTTGGCATGATCCTTCACATGTCCGTCACAACGAGACACAATCCGCCGTTATCACGGTCGAGGGCTCAATGATGCTTCCGTTGACACTTGGGGCGCAAAGGGTGTTCCTTCTCTTAATGAGCTTAAAATCCCTATCTACACTCTGTGCTCTCGCCCTTAGTCTCGTTCTAACGCCTGGTCTCCTCGCGACTGACAAGCCAAACATCGTTCTTATCCTTTCGGATGATCAATCATGGACCGACTACGGCTTCATGGGGCATGAGCACATAGAGACTCCTCATCTTGACCGACTTGCTGAAAAGAGCGCACTTTTCCGCCGTGGATATGTTCCCACAGCTCTTTGCCGTCCTTCCCTGATGACACTGGCGACCGGCCTCTACACGCATCAGCACATGATTAGCGGCAATGACCCGTCACCATCTTTGACCGATGGTAAAAAGGCGGGGCCAAAATATGATGCCCTCCGTGAGACACTGATCGCCAATGTTGATCGAGTGCCTACGATTGGCCGTCTCCTTGGTGATCAGGGGTATCTCAGTCACCAGTCCGGGAAGTGGTGGGAAGGTAGTTATCAGCGTGGCGGTTTCACTCACGGGATGACTCGCGGATTTCCCGAAAAGAACGGCCGTCACGGAGACGATGGCCTGAAAATCGGACGTGAAGGAATGAAGCCAGTGTTTGATTTCATCGATCACTCGGTTGAGAAGGAAAAGCCATTCTACGTTTGGTATGCTCCATTTCTTCCGCACACACCTCACAATCCCCCCCAGGAGTTGTTCGACAAATATCAGGCGAAAGTCGAAAACATGTATGTCGCCCGCTATTACGCGATGTGTGAGTGGTTTGACCAGACCTGCGGTGAGCTGATTGATTACATCGACGACAAAGGCCTCACTGAAAACACGCTCTTTGTTTACGTCTGCGATAACGGTTGGATTCAGAGCACCGATAGCGGAAAGTATGCCCCCCGTTCAAAGCAGTCTGCCAACGAAGGAGGAACGCGTCAGCCGATCATGTATTCATGGCCCGGAGTGATTGAACCTGGTGACCGCGGAGACCAGTTGGCGTCCAGTATTGATATAGTTCCAACTATGCTTGCTGCTGCCGGTGCTCAAGCCACGGACGAAATGCCGGGTCTCAATCTCATGCCGATTTTGAAGAGCGGCGATGTAACTCCTCGTACTGAGGTCCTCGGGGAAGGCTTTGCTCACGACATTGCGAATGTGATGAAGCCTGAGGACTCTCTTCTCTACCGGTGGGTCGTGAAAGATGAATGGAAGCTCCTTTTGACATACGATGGGGTAGTCAATCGCTACGAGTCATCTCATCCGAGAACAGAAAAGCGTCCCCAGCTCTACAATTTGTTGGTTGATCCTCACGAAGAGAAAAATCTCGCGTCGGAAAATCCTGAGGTTGTTAAGCAGCTTGCGGCGGAAATCGGAAACTGGTGGCCTGTCACCGAGAGAAAAGTTCTCGAAAGTTGGGAGTGATCCTTTCACTCAGGCGACGCGTCACGGGAAAGCTCCCCGATGACGCGAAGTCCGTCATCGTTGAGAAAAAACACTTCCAGGCTGATTGGCAGGGCTGTGGTCCGGAATTCATCGACGAGCGAAGGTCCGTAGTCTTCGAGTGCGCCCCCGACGGCGGGAAACACGTAGATGACGTAGCGATCAATGAAAACAAGGTAGAGGCTGTTCCCCATGGTTTCTTCGAACTTGCCCCGGAAGTGATCAGATAAAGCGGAAGTCGCAAGGAAGGGGTCTTTTGCCGCCAGGATTGCATACTGCACCACATCGCGATCATTACGGATAAATTTTGGCTCAACTTCTTCGATTATCTTGTCGCCAAGGTTTCTCGATAGCTCGAGAGCGCGTTCCCAGGTCAGTTCACGTTTTTCCCATTCTTCGGTCGAAAAGGAACGAACGCCATAGTCCCACTCGTAAAATGGAACCATCAGAGTGGACTCTGCACCCTGAGGTTTTTTCGAAATATCGGGACTTTCGAAACTCCCTTCAAATATGATGCCGACACGACGTGCCTTTTCCTCGGCAATCGTCCCCGCTGAGAAAGAGAGGAACGTTGCCCCGCAAAGGAAAAGAAAAGGAGAGATTTTAAATCTGTTTGCCATCAGCCCGGGATTCGGTTGGGTTGAAACTAAAACCTGATGATTACATTTTTACAAGGAACGCTCGAGGAAAGTTGGCCGGGGAGGCTCGTGATCAATGCCGGAGGTGTCGGGTACGAGGTCACCATTCCGATGTTGGGCGAAGATCGTTTCGGTCAAATTGGCGAACCGACCAAGGTATTAACTCATCATCACATACGTGAGCAGGAGCAGACGCTTTACGGATTTGCCGACGAAGAAGGAAGGGATCTCTTCCGCCTCTTGATAAACAGA
Source organism: Verrucomicrobiales bacterium (assembly GCA_029210205.1). Classification (GTDB taxonomy): domain Bacteria; phylum Verrucomicrobiota; class Verrucomicrobiia; order Verrucomicrobiales; family DEV007; genus Arctic95D-9. The sequence continues at coordinate 4,122 of JARGOD010000098.1, forward strand.
GTGACTGGCGTCGGGCCAAAAGTCGCGATGTCGGTATTGAGTGGTATGGCGTCTTCTGATTTCAAGCAGGCTGTCGTGAGTGGAGATATCGCGACGATTGCGAAGATCAAGGGCCTCGGAAAGAAGACCGCTGAAAGAATTGTTTTGGAGCTCGGAGACAAAGTTGGAGTCAAAGAAGCCTGGGAGGCTCAGTCTTCAGGCGCGAGTCTCACTGCCGATCAAGTGGCTAAGAACGACGCGCTCCTTGCTCTTATTTCTCTTGGCTACAAGCAGGCTGAGGCGCAAAAAGCAATTGAGAAAATTCCCGCAGAAATAACGAAGCCGGATGAAATGTTGAGAGCTGCCCTGCGACTACTTCAGGGATGACCGATTCAAACACAACGGCTTTGTCTCCCGAGCTTGAGAAGCGAGCCAGACGGATTCACGCAGAGTTACCCGAGGGGGGACTTTTCGCTGAAAAGGCATGGCGAATTTCCCCCGTGCCATTTGCTTTGACCAAGGGCGAAGTCAAACAGCTTGAGAAACTTGGGCCGATACTGCATCGCTATCAGCAGGCGTGCGACTTAATTTATCGACGAAGTCGGAAAGGATCATTGCCTGAGTGGATTTCCGGTTATTTAGATCAGGGGAAACCAAAAGACCTAATTGAGTTGGGCATGGCTGGACCGATTCTTGAAGATACCCCGGGGGTGATCAGACCTGATCTTATTCTGACCGAAGAAGGATTCTCTGCGACTGAACTGGACTCCGTACCGGGAGGAATCGGCCTAACGGCATGGCTCGGCGAGACCTACTCGAAGGTTGCGGACGACCATCGCATTGTTGGCGGTCCCCAAGGGATGATTGACGGCTTTCATTCCCTCTATGGAGACGAAGGGGCTGATATCCTTGTCTCGAAAGAGTCCTCTGATTATCGCCCTGAAATGGAATGGTTGAGCGAAAGGCTCGCTGGAGATTGGAGAGTCGAGACTGCAGAGTCGTACCAGCGGCGGGGGAGAAATGCCTATCGTTTTTTTGAACTGTTCGACCTCGAAAACGTTCCGGGAGGAAGAGACGCTGGAGAAGCTGCTGCCATCGGGGAGATTCGAATGACCAGTCCTTTCAAACCCTGGCTCGAAGAGAAGCTTTGGTCTGCACTATTCTGGTCGCATCCGCTTCGTGAGACGTGGCGCCGCGAGCTTCGTGATTCAAATTTTCGACTGCTTCAAAAGCTGTTTCCGCAAAGCTGGGTCATGGATCCGGCTGAGGTGCCTCATCACGCCGTCATTCCCGGCTTGGAAATTCAATCATTCGAGGAAATGAAGAGATTTTCGCAGACCGAGCGTGAACTCGTTATCAAGCTGAGCGGTTATAATGAAAAGGCATGGGGCAGTCGTAGCGTGACGATTGGACAGGATGTGCCTCAAGAAGAGTGGGCTGAAGTCGTCGATGGGGCCTTGGGAGCGTTTGGTGAAACGCCATATGTTCTTCAGCGTTTTCATGGGGGTAAACTGGTCCGCCATCCATGGTTGAACGAAACCACCGGTCAGCTTGAGATGATGGAAGGCAGAGTGCGACTCTGCCCCTACTACTTCATCTCGTCTGAAACCGGAAAGGTGAATCTCGGTGGAGTGTTGGCAACGATTTGTCCTTCAGATAAAAAAGTGCTCCATGGAATGAGTGAAGCGATCCTTGTCCCGTGTTCGATTGAAGAATGAAATTTTATAATAAACTCCGGTAAATTACAAATTATCGCAATATTGAGAGTAAATAATCCCTTATTTTAAAACTTTATTAACAAAAATTTGCAAACTTGCGTATCACGGTTAAGATTTTGGGGTCCTAGTCGACCGAATTGTCCCCGTTTCCTAATTTCGCCCTAAGTGGCGTCGTTTCTCGTTCGTTTTCTACAAAGAACACAGAGTGATTCGAAGGATGGGTGACGTAACTTAATCCCAAGAGGCGATACATCGTGAAGAAGATCAAGTTCACCTGCTCAAACTGCCACGCCAAGCTGAGAGTCCCTACTCATCTTGCCGGCATTTCTGCACCCTGTCCAAAATGTGGACGCAAGATTACGGCGCCGACTGATCTCGATTCTATCGTGGATGACGAACCTGCGGCGCGTTCGGTCTCCCGCCCGGCGCCGGCGGAAAGTGATGCCGCCCCGGCAACTGCGCCTGCGGCGACCGCCGTTGCGGATGCGACCACAAATGCGACTAATGAGCCAGCCTTAGAGGCACCATCGATTCCTGTACCGACTGCAGTAGCCACTCCCAGCGCGCCTCCTGCTCCGATCGTGGAGGAGTCACCGCCCCTTCCTGCTCCAGTTGTCGAAGAACCGGAGCCGATCGTCGAGGAGACGTTGCTCACGCCTCCGGCTCCATCCCAAGTGTCCGTTCCGGAGATCCAGCTTCCGCAGAAACCGCTTGAGAAGACTCAACCAATTCAGATCAACCCGCTTCCGGCGACGCTTCCGGAAGTAAAAAGTGATCTCGCTGGATCGGGAGTAGATCTGCCCCGGCTTGATGCAGATCGTGTCGGGGGGGACAACGCGACCGGCCTCGACGCCCTCGTCTCGCCGTCGCCCGGAAATGGTGGCCCAACCAGGTTGCACCTTCCCCAGCCCGGCGATCTCAATGGACAGCAGTCTCCCGGGGATTTTATCGTTCCTCCTGAAGAGATCTCCCTTCCTCAGGAGCCAGTTGTTGAAGCATCGATTCATGCCCCTGTAGAGCCAGCTCATCAGGATGAACATGCATATATTCCTCCACCTGAGCCGGTCATTCCAGACATGGCGGATCTTGATATGAGTGCTCCGGGCATTCCAATGGAGGAGTTGGGAGAGTCTCCGACTCATGAAATAAATGAGGAAAACTCAGTTCCCGTGCAACCGTCTGAATTTGCCTATCCCGCTGAACCGGTCCCTCCGATGGAAAACGAGATTGCCGTTCCCGAGGAGTCCACTTTCCCTCAGCAGGTGGCAGAGCCTGCAGAGATGATCCGGCTTGAGCAGGAAGAAGCTCCGGAAGAGAATTTGAGTTCAGGGTCAATGGAGAAAATGCTCTCCGAACAAAACCAGCCTGTTCACTCGATACCAGTCCAAACTCATCCGAGTAAGGAAGAGACCGCTCCGGATGACGAAATGGACGCGATGTTCGGTGAATTAGCACCTGAAAGTGCGGGCGTAGAAAAGGCTGAGTCTCCGAGTCTTGAAGAAATGTTCGGGGGAATTTCCACCGAAGATGAGAAAAGAAAAAATCTTACGAAAGTGGTGATGCTTTCGATGATCGGCGCTGTCGCCATCATTGCAATCATCGTGGTCGTGGTGGGAATCAACGCTGCGGGTGGTCTGAGTCCGCAGATCACCTCAAATCAGACCGAAATTACACCGCCACCACGGATCAGTGAGATCCCTCCCACGAAGGTTGTTGAGCCGACGATTACTGACGCTCCGGCAGTGATTGATCCGGTCGCTCAGGAAAGAGCGAACGAAAACACTGGGGGGATCAATCGTAATTCCCCAACAGGTCTCGCGGAAACTTCGCAACCGGTCTTGAAGGTTGACGAGGCACCACCGTCCAGCATCGAGACACCGGGTTCTCAGCCTTCAGCACCGATTGAAGATACCCCCGCACTATCCTTTGACGAGCGTGTGCAGCAAATCGTCAACGGTTCCGGTGATTCCGCGGGCTCGACATCCGAAATGAATATCATTGCGGGCGAATCGAAGCCAAGCCCGCTCGACAGCCTTGATGCGACGATTGCCGACCTGGAGAGCTCCGCAGACAATATGGTCAATGAGGTGTCTAGTTCGGTTGCAGGAGCACTCCCCGGCGCATCACTTGCGACAGAAGAGAATTACAGTGCTCCTTCCGTTTTTCCTGCTCCGGGCCCGGACGAGGCGCCCCTGGGTAAGACGCACGATCTGCTGGATGCGTTTCTTAAGGCTCCTGACTGGCAGTCTCGTATTCCCTACATTTATCAAGGGGAGAGCCTTCGTCCGGCTATCGAAGAATATTCGAAGAAGTGGGGAGTAACCTCATTCGAGCGATTCTCATTGCAGCTTTTTCAGATAGAGCAGGATACTGCTCTTGGCGGTCCTTATTGGGTTTATCTCGTCTCCACAAACGACCTCGATCAGGGGTATCCGGTCATTGTGCGGGTCGAAGATGGAAATTTGAAAGTGGATTGGGAAATTTACTCAGAATTTCAGGACCAGCACTTCGTCGAATTCCAGAAGGGAGCTATTGCGAGTCCTCACACCTTCCGTCTTGTTATCGAACGCGTTTCCGATTACTACGGAAGTGACCGAGAGCAATTTTCAAATCTAGACGATTACCTCGTTTATCAGATCAACCCACCCTACGGTGACCTCAGTGAATACTCCGAGTATGCGTTTGTTAAAAAGGGAAGCGATTTGGCGAAAGAGTTCGAAGAAGTCGTCGGACTGAATGACGAACCGCTTGCTGTGATCGTTACAATCGAGCAAAAAGCTTTTTCTCACGGAGTCAAGCATCTCGAAATCACAGACTATGTGACTGAAGGCTGGTTCCGCTAAGACAGACTATGGAGCGGGAGATCAATCGCTTCGTTCGGTTTCTCGCCGTTGAGAAAGGTCTCTCCAAAAATTATCAGCTCTCGGTTAGACGAGCGCTCGAAAATTTTTCCGAATGGGCGGCAAAATCGGCAGGAGTCTCCAAGCCTTCGGAGATTACTCTCGAGCAAATCACTGCCTACCTCGGACATCGAAAGCTTGATGACCAGATTGCAGCTTCGAGTCTCCGCGTTAACCTCATCGCTCTAAAGATTTTCTTCCGCTATCTTGCTGCAAAGGGGGACATACCGAAAGACCTTGCTGAGCAGGTCGACTCCCCGAAGCTCGCCAAGTATCTTCCGGAAACGCTGAACGAAGCAACGGTGCGTCAGTTGCTTGAATCAGTCGACGATTTGAAACCTCTTGGAAAACGAGATAGAGCTATTCTCGAGCTCCTCTACGCCAGCGGATTGCGCGTTTCTGAACTAACCGGAGCACGTCTTGAGCTTTTCTATCCGGACGAACGCTCTATTCGAGTCACGGGAAAGGGAAACAAGACACGAGTTATTCCCGTCGGATCGGCGGCGCTTGAAGCGATGAATTGTTACCTGGAATTCGAGCGACCAACTCTCGTTCGACCTCAGACCGGCAGTGAGATCTTTCTTTCGAAGTGGGGAAAGAAACTCACGACGACACGCATTTGGCAGATCGTGAAAGAGCGGGCAAAACTCGCGGGAATAGATTCGAATGTATATCCGCACCTGCTACGCCACTCTTTCGCGACCCATTTGCTCGGAAACGGTGCCGATCTCCGGGTGATTCAGGAACTACTTGGCCACGCTGACATTTCGACCACTCAGATCTACACTCACGTGGACCAAAAACACTTGCGAGCAGTTCACCGGAAGTTTCACCCGAGAGGATGAGAATCTAATCGTCTTCGCGCATCCACCAATCGGCAGGGCGCTCCCACGGGTCAAGAGCCTGACTCTTTTCCTCAGTGTGATTTTCTTCCGCGAAAAAAGCACTCTCTTCAGCCTCCTCCTGCTCGATCTCCTCGAGGAGCAAGTCGAGATCATCGGGCTCTTCGGCAAATTTTTTCTCACGAAGGACTAGGTGGAAAAAGAATATCCCAATGCCGAGAGCCATCCCGACAATTAATCCGATCATAAAAATTGCGGCAGCGCTGTCCGCAGTGACCCACGCGCTCTCGCCATACCCAAATTCAGCCATCCCTGCCTTGTTCAGCTGGATTAAGCCATCAACTGCCATGAGGGCCAGAATAAAGGCTCCGACTATCAAAACGAGGCGGTTCGCGGTAAATTTCATGGCAGTTCGATCGTGTTTCGCAAGCCTGAGTGGCGAGCTTGCGAAGTATATCAAAGCTGCAAAGTGTAACAACCATAAACTCCATTTATCCACCAAAACACGTAAGGTTTTCTCAGCCCTGAGAAATTTCGAGGACAGTAAAGCGAGTTTTTCAGGCCTGACAGCTGCCGCAGCGACCGAAAAATTCGAGCTCGTGCTCTAGATCAGAATAACCACTCGTCTTTGAGATCTCTTTTTCGAGATGCTCAACCGGGCAGGCAATATCAAGAACTTCGACGGAACCGCAGTCGCGACAGATGAGATAGTCCTGGTGGCTGCTTTCACGCAGACAGTAATGGGCCGCGCGGCTGTGAAAGCCAATACGGCGCACGATTCTTTTTTCTTCAAGTCGCGTCACGAGTCGATAAATCGTTGCCGGGTCGCATGAAATTCCGAGGAAAGGACTCGTCCCTATCTCCTGCAGCGTGAGAGGTTGCCCTGCCTTCAGAAAAACCTCAAGGCAGGCCCTGAGTGCACTCGTTTTCCGCAGGCCGGCGACGGAGCACTGGTCGAGGAGTGAGTCTAAATCAGGAATGGCGTGAGAATGTCCCATGTTGAGATCGCCAGAATATAACAGTTTTAAGCATGCTGCAATCCGCCACATCCCCATGATTGCCGGATGGAAGGACTCTTGGTATAAAAACGACACATCAAAATGATCAAAAACCTTCTTTCCCTTTTTTGCGCGGCAGCCGTGATAGCCAGCAGCCAGGCCGCTGACGACTCCCGGCCTAATTTCGTTTTTCTGCTGACGGATGATCAGACCACTTACTCATTGGGCTGCTACGGCAACGAAGATGTTCAGACGCCGAACATCGATCAGCTCGGCGCTGATGGGATGATCTTCGATAAGCACTACAACACCACCGCGATCTGCATGGCGAGTCGTGCGAATATTTTTACGGGCCTCTTTGAATATCGGAACGGTTGCAACTTCGAGCACGGACATCTTCTCCGAAAGAAATGGAAGAAGAGTTATCCAATGTTGCTGAGAGCAGCCGGGTATAAAACGGCAATGGCTGGAAAGATAGGGCTCGATATCGCAGACGAACCTGAGGGTAAAGGAAAGCTACCGGAAGATGATTTTGACTGGTGGGGCGCTGGCCCCGGACAGACAAATTACGCCACGAATAAAAACAAAAGCATGGTGAAATACGCGGAGGAGTATCCGCATTCGACCCTTTCCTACGGAGCTTTCGGACAGGATTTCATCAAAGAAGCTGCGGCGGGCGATGCGCCTTTCTGCCTCTCCATCAGCTTCAAAGCTCCCCACAAGCCGGCGACCCCTGATCCGCAATTTGATCATGTCTATGAGGGGAAGACATTCAAAAAGCCAGAGAACTATGGCCGCGAGCATGGTGAGCATTTTTCACTGCAGAGTCGCCAGGGAAGGCAGTTTGTCCGCTTTGAAGAATGGGGATATTCCGATCGTTATGACGAAGTCATGGCGACCTATCATCAGCAGATTTATGCGGTCGATGTGGCTGTCGGAATGATTCGCGAGGCGATTGCTGAAGCTGGCGTAGAGGGGGATACTGTCATCATCTTCACCTCGGATAACGGATTCTTCTGCGGGTCGCATGGCTACGGCTCGAAGGTGCTCCCTTACGAAGAGTCAGCTCGTGCTCCCATGATCGTCTACCTGCCAGGTCACGAAAATTCAGGCAAAGGGTTGAGAACCGAAGCGCTCACCGGCAACGTTGATTTTTATCCGACGATGTTGGAATTGGCCGGGCTGGAGGTGGCGCAGGGAATCGATGGGAAAAGCCTTCTTTCCATTTATGACAATCCGACGAGCTCGACCCATGAGCAGCTTCCCTTGATCAATGTTTGGGGGCCGAAAGCTGTTCATAGCTACGGCGTCGTTACCGCTGACTGGAAATACATCTATTGGCCTTACGATGAGGGCTCGTTTGAAGCGACTGAAGAACTCTTCTTCATCCGTGAGGACGCCCTCGAATTAAGGAATGAACTTGAGAATCCGGCGCACTCATCGGATCTCGAAAAGATGAGGCAGCGCTACGACGGAGCCGTGAAGAGCTGGAAGCAGAAGGCGGTGCCCTATCACAACTACGCGCCGTTTGGAGATCTCTTTCAGCGCGACTGAACAGGGTTAGATCGGTGACTCGACAGGGTTCAGTCCTCGTCTCGATCTCTCTCCCGAATAGCACGATGTGGAGATTGGATTCATGGAGAGCCAGACACTGCAACTGAAACGAGATGAAACCGGATGGTGCTTTCCCGACAATACCTCTCTGCGAATTCCCCTGATCAGTGAGCCGGTTATCAGATGCGGTTTTTTCGGTCGATGGCTCTTCCTGAAGCCGAATTACGGAAGTGTCGTCGAGCCTTTCGGAAACAGCTTGTTTGCTGTCTTTGTCGGGAGCATCGCGGTGAACGCCGCTGAATCAGCTCTGTGGCGTGAAGTTAACGTGATCCTGAATGGGCACCGGGTCCTCGAAGGATGGTATTCGACCTGGCGCGGAGAAGCGCAAATCACGATCCTGAGAGATGACCCCGAGGGCTTGAGCCTCGCTTTCAGTGCACTGATTCAATATCTGGACTCGCGATCTTAATCCTGTCTGCGAGGAGTAGGAGCAAGATCAAGAGTATTCGTTCAATAAACGTCGCGCTGGTAGCGCTTCTCTTTTCTCAGGGCATCGACGTAGGCTTTAGCCTCTTCGGGTGACTTCCCGCCGTGTTCAGCTGCGATGTCGATGAGCGCTTGATGAACGTCCTTGGCCATTTTTGAGGCATCGCCGCAGACGTAAAAGTAAGCCCCCTCTTCAAGCCAATTCCAGATTTCTTCACCGCGCTCAGCGAGGCGATGCTGGACATAGATTTTTTCTTTCTGATCGCGGGAAAAGGCAGTTGTGAGTTCGGAGAGATATCCATCTTCAAGATAGTCGAGCCACTCCAGCTGATACAGAAAATCATAAGAGAAATGCTGGTCCCCGAAGAAGAGCCAGTTCTTTCCGGCAGCTTCGTTCGCGGCGCGCTCTTCGATGAAAGCTCGGAAGGGGGCGATCCCGGTTCCGGGCCCGACCATGATGACTGGTGTTTCGTTGTTCTCCGGAAGGCGGAAGTTCTTGTTCGAGTGAAAGAAGACTCGAACTTTGTCACCGCTGGCGACGTCATCGGAGAGGTAGCAGGAGCAAACGCCGACCCGATCCCGTCCATGAGTGTCATAACGGACTGCGGCGACAGTGAGATGAACTTCATCCTCGTGGGCCTTCAGACTCGAAGCGATCGAGTAGAGTCTCGGGTTGAGCTTACGGAGAATTCCGGTGAACGACTCGGCAGACCAGTTTTTGTGTGGATAGGTTTCTAACAAGTCCACTAACTGGCGACCCCAGATCCACTCTTTGAAGGTGGCGCGATCTTTTTCGTCGAGAACTTTCTGGAGATCTTTGTTTCCGACGATCTCGTTGTATTTCATCGCGATGGCTGGACTCAAGGTCGTGATGTCGAAGTCGAGCCTCAGTGCGTCAGCGAGAGTCTTGTCACCGAGCTTGGCATTAGCAGTGAGTCCGGTTGCGGCGAGAATGGACTCGATGTCGGCAGCGCGATTCTCCGGATACACTCCGAGGGAATCCCCGGGTTCGTAGGTGAGGCCAGAGCCTTCAAGGGAGATTTCAACGTGGAGGGTTTCTTTACTCGTCCCTGTTCCATTGAGGACGATCTTCTCGAGGATCTCGGCTTCGTATGGATTCTTTTTGTCGTAAACGGTGGCGGCGGGAGCAGCCGATGTCGCTGCGACCGCAGCTACAGCTTCCGCTTTCGGGAAAGCGTCAAGGGCTCCGGAAAGCCAGCTTTTGAAGGTCTCTTCGTAGTCGACGTCGCAATCAGCTCGATCGTAGACTCGTTCGCCGCCGAGCTTGGAAAGTCGTTCATCGAAGTCTTTCCCGATCTTGCAGAAATGCTCATAACTCGTGTCACCAAGGGCACAGACCGAGTATTTCAGATTTGGGAGCTGCGGCATCGAATCGCTCATGAACGCTTCGTAGTAGCCCGTCGCGCCATCCGGTGGATCCCCTTCACCCCATGTGCTCACAATCACGAGAAGATTGTCGGATTTCGCGAGGTCAGCGGCTTTCGCGTCGGCCATGTTGACGACCTTAGCTTTGAAGTTTGCTTTCTCAGCAGCCTTCTTCATGTCACCGGCAGCCTTCTCCGCGTTTCCGGATTCAGAACCATAGAGGACGGTCATGGACTGCTTTTCGACCGCAGCGGCGAGTCCGGCGGCGGGGGCGACCGCTCCTCCATTGCCAGCAAAACCGATTCCGGCAAAAAAGCCAGAGAGCCAGGTTGCCTGGTCAGGATTGACGACGGAACCAAGTTGTTGCGCCAGCTGCTGTTGGTCCGGTTGCAAAGGATTGAGATTCGGAAAACTCATGTCAGGAAATCGAAGCGGGAAAAATCAGGGGAGAAAAAGTCAGAGGGCAAGCTCAGGCTCGGCGAGGTCTTTGTGAAAGTCGTGCCCGTGCTCAGTTGCTTTAACATAACCGGCACGAATCGTGAAGTCGCCGAAGCGCTCTCCGTCCTCGCGATTTTTGGCGTAGTCAGTGATGATCGGCGTGAGGACCTTCTTCACGTCGGTGCTCTTCACTGAGGGCGCGTAGAGTTTGCTGAGACGCTGCCCCGCAAAGCCTCCACCCAGGTAGAGATTGTATTTGCCGGGGGCACGACCAACAAAGCCGATCTCGGCGATGTAAGGGCGGGCGCAGCCATTCGGGCATCCGGTCATGCGAATGGTGATCGCATCGTGACGAAGACCGGCATCGTCGAGAACCTCGTCGAGCTCGGAAACGAGATCGGGGAGGTAGCGCTGGGACTCGGCAAGAGCGAGGCCGCAGGTCGGCAGGGAGACACAGGCCATCGAATTCAAACGCAGCGCGGACCGCTCGTGAGAATCGATCATCTTGTATTCAGTGAGAAGCTTTT
>JARGOD010000099.1 GCA_029210205.1 Verrucomicrobiales bacterium
CTTAAGTCCATTGCGCATGAGATCGAGGATTTAAAAATGCCGAAGTCAGGGGCGCAGCTCGATCCGCAACTGATCGCTGATTTTCGCACCTGGGTAGAAATGGGAGCGCCAGACCCGAGGGATGCACCGCCTTCCGCCGAGCAACTCTCACAAGACACGAACTGGGAGGCGATTCGCGAACGTCGCAAAGGGTGGTGGAGTTTTCAGCCGGTGCGTGACCCGGAAGTGCCGACAGTGGCCAATGCCAAGACACCGGTGGACCGTTTCATTCGCGCCCGTCTTGAGCGGGAAGAGATCGTGCCTGCTGCTCCGGCTGATCCGCGAGTGTTGCACCGCCGCCTTACTTTTGCGCTCGTTGGGCTACCGCCTTCACTTGAAGACTCAGAAACATTTCTCAAAGCTTGGAACGTGAATCCTGACAACGCCACAGAAGAACTCGTCGATAATCTTCTCGCAAGTCCGGCTTTCGGCGAACGCTGGGCGCGTCACTGGATGGACTGGATGCGTTACGCGGAGACTCATGGCAGCGAGGGGGATCCAACGATTCCCCACGCTCATCAGTATCGTGATTATTTGATTCGAGCTTTAAATGCGGATGTGTCCTACGAGCAATTAGTGAAGGAACACCTCGCCGGTGACCTCCTTTCCGAACCCCGTATTAATGAAGATCTGAGGCTGAATGAAAGTGTGATCGGGCCTGCCCACTATCGGATGGTCTTTCACGGATTCGCTCCTACCGATGCCCTGGATGAGCGGGTGAAGTTTACCGACGATCAGATCAACACGGTCACGAAAGCCTTCCTCGGGCTCACCGTTTCCTGCGCCCGTTGTCACGACCACAAGTTCGACGCGATCAGCCAGGCGGATTACTATGCGATGTTTGGCATCTTCACGAGCGGCCTTCCTGCGACGGTCGCGATTGATGCGCCGGGTGTGCTTGAGACCAACCGGGAAGAGCTGACCCGATTAAAAGCAGAGATCCGTGCCGAAGCTGCTGAGTTCTGGCAGGCGTCGTTGCGTGAGAGTGGTCTTGATTGGGAGGCTCCCGCCGCCTCTATGAAGTGGGTGCGGGAACTGATGCAGAGTGATGACCAAGCGGCGGCCTGGACGAAGAGCCGTAAAGATTTTGAAGCCGAGATGTCGGCGTTTCGCGAATTGCGCAAAAGCGGGAAGACAAATCGGGTTTGGGATCTCACCGACCCTGCCGAGGTCGCGCAGTGGACGGTGGTGGGCGAGGGGCTCGACGTTGCGGTCAGTGCGCCGTCCGCAGACTTTGTGGTGGGGATGTCAGGGCTGGTCGATCGCTTCCTCCCGGCGGGTCTGTTTTCTCATCTTCTCTCGACCAGGCATCGGGGATTCATCGCTTCTCCGCCGCAACATTTGGATGATGAATACGATCTCTATCTGAATGTTGCGGGAGAGAAATCTTCGGCGCGGTTTGCGGTGCAGAACTATCCGAGAAAAGGGACTGTGTATCCCACCACGAATCTGGAGAAAGGCGAGTGGCAGTGGGTGAAGTATCATCGCATCGACTACTGGAAAGGGGACGATATCCACCTGGAGCTTTCGACCGGAGCCGATGCGCCGGTCCTCGTGAATGCAGCGGATCGATCCTGGTTTGGGATCCGTGAAGCAGTCCTCGTGAAGAAGGGCAGCGCGAGCCCGGCTGCGCCGAAAGAGGAATGGCTCACGGCAATCTTTGCCTCGGCGGGAGATCGCGTCCCGAAAAATGCGGAGGAAGTAGAGCGCTTTTTCGTGACGGCAGTCGAGAAGGCGATGACGCAATGGGCGACCGGCGGATCGCTCACGGATGCGGCCGCCTTCCTGCTGGATGATCTTCGGGCGGCCGGGGTCTTGCCGAATGGTGATGCTGAACTTCCTGAGGAACTGCGTTCCCTGCTCGAAGAATATCGATCGCTTGAGTCGGAGATACCGGAGCCAACCCGCGCACCTGGAATCACCGAGCGCCCGGGAATCGATCAGCCTCTCTACCATCTCGGAAATCACAAGGAGCCGCGCGAACCGGTCGCTCGTCGATTTCTCGAAGCGATTGATGAAACGCCTTATGACACAGACGGCTCAGGGCGTCTTGAGTTGGCGTCCGACTTCTTCCGCGAGGATAATCCTTTCACCGCCCGCGTTGCCGTGAACCGGGTCTGGACCCATCTCTTCGGTAACGGGCTCGTCGCGACGGTGGACAATTTCGGCCGACTTGGCGAAGAGCCTTCGCATCCGGAGTTGCTGGATCATCTCGCGACACGGTTCCGCGGCGAGTTGGAATGGTCGGTCAAGGCGCTCGTCCGCGAGCTGGTCCTGACCGATACCTTTCAGCAAGCTTCAAATCCGTCGCCGGAAGTCGAAGCGACAGATCCTGACAATCGTCTCCTCTCGCATTTCCCGGTTCGGCGCCTCGATGCAGAATCGATCCGGGATTCGCTCCTCGCTCTCTCCGGTGAGTTGGAGGAGACGCGTTACGGCCCCTCCGGGGCGACCAATGCGAAGCGACGGTCGCTCTACCTCCGAGTCGCCCGTAACAACCTCGTCCCGCTCTTGACGACCTTTGATTTCCCAGTCCCTGCTTCAACGGTTGGAAAACGTGATGCGACTAACGTCCCGGCTCAGTCTCTCACCTTGCTCAACGATCCATTCGTGTCAGCGCGGGCGGCTGCGATGTCAGATCGTGCGAGGGAGGCGCTTGGGGCTGAGGCGGATGAAGAAGCGATGATGAATCGACTCTTTCTCACCGCACTCAATCGTGAGCCGACGATTCCCGAAGCGGATAGTGCCCGCAGTTTTCTCCAAACGCTTGATGATCAGTATCGTGTAGAGTCGGAAAAGCGTGCTGACCTTGAATCCATGTTGTCGAAGTTGGAGGCGTCGAAGGAAGCATTGGTGGGGCCGGTTCGTAAGCGGCTTTTTGAAGGGCAGGATGGAGGTGTGGCGAAAAGTGAGATGGGCGCTCCAGATCTTCGTCCCGTTTCCCATTGGAGCTTCGATAGAGGGCTCAATGATCTTGCTGGTGAAGCTAGCCTGAAGTTGAATGGGTCCGCCCGCGTCGTAGGTGGTGCGCTCATTCTCGATGGCGGTGGCTATGCGAGTTCCCTGCCACTGCCGGATAATCTCAGTGCTAAGACGCTGGAAGCAGTGGTTGAGTTGGAATCACTGGATCAGCGAGGTGGTGGTGTGATCACAGTTCAGGATTCCAAGGGTTCGAATTTTGACAGCATTGTCTTTGCTGAAAAGCGACCGCAGCGTTGGCTTGCGGGGAGCGACCGTCACCGCCGGACTGCTAATTTCAACGGTCCCGATGAGACAGAAGCGAAGAATCGACCGGTTCGCCTGACATTCACTTATGAGGAGGATGGAACGATCACCGGTTACCGCGATGGCAGGCCTCTCGGAGAATCGATCCGCGTGGCGGAACTTCAAGAATTCCAGGGCGGAAATTACGAGGTCGTCCTCGGAATTCGTCATGGAAAACGTGCTGAAGGTAATCGGGCACTGAGAGGGCGTGTCTACGAAGCGACGTTCTATGATCGGGCCCTCACGCCGGAGGAAGTCGCCGTTTCCGCGGGAAGGAAGGGTCCGTTTGTCTCGCGGGATATGATTCTCAATTCTCTAACCGACGCGCAAAGCAAAGAGCTTGAGTCGCTCGACAACGCAATCGAGAAAGCCCGCTCGGCTTTATCGGAGTTCGTAGAGTCTCCGAGTGATTCGGGTCGCCGCTGGAAGGATCTCGCCCACGCTATTTTTAACCTCAAGGAATTCATCTACCTCCAGTAACATGAGCCCCCACTCTTCTTTTTCTCGACGCGAAGCTCTCAGTCGCATCTCTTCCGGATTCGGTGCGGTGGCCTTGTCAGGGTTAATGGGTCGCGAGGCGAAGGCGGCAGTTTCTGGATCAGACGGGCTTCAGCCATCTCCTGATTTCCGACCAAGGGCAAAGCATGTCATTCTCTGCTACATGTCCGGCGGGGTCTCTCATGTCGATACCTTTGATCCGAAACCACGGCTCGTCGATTTTCAGGGGAAGCCGATGCCAGTGAAGCTCGAGCGAACCCAGTTCAACAACAACGGTAATGTTTTTGCGAGTCCATTCGAGTTTAAGCCGGGAGGAGAAAGTGGAACGCCGATTTCTGATTTGTTTCCCTACCTTCGCAAGCACTGCGCCGACGATCTCGCGGTGGTGCGATCAATGACAAGTACGGTGAACGAGCACGCGCAGGGCAATTTCTCATTTCACACCGGATTCCCATTCATCGGGCATCCCAGTGCCGGGGCTTGGTTCAGCTATGGACTGGGAACTGAGAACCGGAATTTGCCCGGTTATGTCGTACTCCGGAGCGGGAAATCAGGAATTCCTCATGGTGGAGTCGGGCAGTGGAGTAGTGGATTTTTGCCGGCGCAGCACCAAGCCTCGATCATTCAGGCGGACGCGAAGGAACCAGTGCAGAATGTACTGCCGAGGGAGGATGACGGAATTCAACGGTCGCGGCTCGATTTTATTCGCTCTGTTGATGAAGGCTTTGCGACGAAGACGAAGCAGCACGCCGAGGTCGAGGCGGCGATTCAGAATTATGAAACGGCGTATCGGATGCAGACGGCGGTGCCGGAGCTTTGTGATCTCAGTGGTGAGTCAGACGCGACAAAACGTCTTTATGGATTCGAAGCGAAGAATCCGATGACCCGCGACTACGCGAAGCAGGCACTTTTAGCGCGTCGTTTAGTCGAGCGCGGGGTGCGGTTTGTCGAGCTGACTTGCCTTCCACAAAAAGATGGCGACGGGCAGGCTGCAAATCCCTGGGACCAGCATGGTAAGCTGGAGGTTGGACACGGTTACATGGCTAACCAGGTCGATCAGCCGATCGCAGGGTTGCTCATGGATTTAAAACAGCGTGGATTGCTCGATGAAACCCTCGTGATCTTTGCCGGTGAGTTTGGAAGAACCCCTTTCTCTCAGGGCACGGATGGACGCGATCACAATCCTTTCGGATTCAGTATCTGGATGGCCGGAGGTGGTTGCAAGGCTGGCAGTATTTACGGAGCGACCGATGATTTTGGTTATCATGTCGTCGATGGCAAAATGACGATCTACGATCTCTGGGCTACGGTCCTGCACCTCATGGGCGTTGAGCACGAGGATTTGACCTTTCGATATGCGGGGCGTGATGTACGACTGAGTGAGGTGGAGGGGCATGTCATCCACGATCTGGTGGGATGAGCCAACTCCGGGATTGACAGTCTGTGATCGGTTTGGGATACCAGATCTATCATGATTTCTGCGCAACGCTTTTCAATTCTATTTCTTGCGATTGCACCCTTAGCGATCGCATTAGCAGATGAACCTTCCGAATTAGTAAGTTCGCGGATAAACTATCAGAAGGCTCTCGACCGAGCGACCGCACCAATCCATCAGAAATATTTAGGGCATCTCAAGCGTCTCCAGGGCAAGTTTATGCGAGAGAACAATCTTGATGCAGCGACTTCCATCCGTACAGAGATTGAGGCGCTTGAGAAACAGATGGAAGCAGGAATCGAGGCGGAGAAACCCGCCATCAAGGAAGAATCCACTGAAGAGGAAGCATTGATAGATTGGCTTCAAGAACGGAAATTTTCTTGGGAAGGCACACGGGCAAAAGAAGTTATTCTAACCTTCAAAGGTCGTGAGGTTCGGGTAGAGGCTGATGGACGGGAAATCATGGAAAAGAAATTCGAAGTTGTCTCACCAATGGCGTTTCAATTTGAGTGGGGCACTAACGACATGAACACCTTTACAATTGCCAGCGGTAAGCGTGACTTTATTCGATACATGCAGGGCTCACGAAGCACTCATGGTGGTTCTATCCGGGCGCGATAGTTAAACACCCGGTTCCTGTTTTCGAGCCGTCTTCGTTAGTAGTTAATTTTTCTTACGAGGTTGTGAGAAGCGCTTCTCCAAATTGTCCCATCGGGTTCGGCAGAAACTATCCGACTCGGGCCAGGATTCCGGCGAAACGAGCAAGTCATGAGTTTCGCCAACCGTTAGCGGGTCCCCGGAAAACTCCCGGCTGAGAACAAACTTGGTCCTCGGAGCTTGAGCCATGTGTAGGATTGTTTTTGGACGAAACTCGCTCTCCATTGGGTTTTCCCCCTGGACTCCAAGATCCTGGCTCTCATCGTCATATAACACGAAAACCCGATCCTCAATCGTTTTCAGAAAGTAGAACAATCCGCCGTGCTCCTGCTCCTGAAAGACTTTCACGGCAGTGAATTGATGGGTAATTTCATTCACTTCTCCGCCATCCAGGTCAGCGAGGAATTCCGGGCGACGATCTTTATGTGATTTTACCCACTTCACGCTCTCAACAATAGACCATATAGCAATAGCAAGTGCAGCCCCGGCGAAAACGGAATCTCCTATTTTGCTGCCAACGCCAATTTCAATGCCAAATGACACGCGCGCTAACCAGGCTAAAAATACCCATACAATCATAAAAAACACCGTGAACGCAAACCACAGAACGATTGCCTGTTTGGCTGCATCGATCCAGCGGGAGAAGTTGCTCTCTTGAGCTTTTAGGAAACTATTGAGGGCCTCTCTTTCCGATTCGGACATCGGGCGTCTTTTTTCACTTTTTGTCATGGTTTTGTTTCGAACAAAAGAGCTAGCCGTCGATCAAACCCATCTCTTTGAGCTTTCGCTGCATCGTGCGGCGGGAAATGCCGAGAAGGCGTGCTGCTTCGGTGCGGTTGTCGCCGGTTCGTTCGAGGGCGAGTCGAATGTATTTTTCCTCGACGCTCGCGAGGTTGAGATCTTCGTCGTTGATCGGCGAAGGGATGACTTGAGCTGAGGTTCCCGCCGGGTCGTTTCGAAACCCATCATGCGATCCATCGCGGAGGAAAAGGGGAAGATGGCGGACGCCGATTTTGGATCCGTTGGCCATGACGACGCCGTGTTCGATCGCGGTGCGGAGTTCCCGGACGTTTCCGGGCCAGTCGTAGTCGAGGAGCAACTGTAGCGCTTCGTTCGTCAGCTCCATCCCAGGTTTGTTGTTCTCTTCGCCGAATTCTTTGAGGAAGGCTTCGACTAACAGAATGATATCTTCTTTCCGGGCCCGGAGGGGCGGCATCGAAATGGATACTACGTTGAGGCGGAAGAAGAGATCGTCGCGGAAAGTCCCTTCGCGGACCATTTCACTGAGATCCTTATTCGTTGCGGCAACGACACGAACATCAACTTTGACAGGTTTGTTAGAGCCGAGCCGCTCGATTGTGCGTTCTCCGATTGCCCGCAGAAGTTTCACCTGAGTGTTAAGATCAATTTCGCCAATTTCATCGAGGAAGAGGGTTCCGCCGTCGGCTTCTTCGAAGCGGCCTGCGCGTTTCTCCATGGCGCCGGTGAAAGCTCCTCGCTCGTGACCAAAAAGTTCGCTCTCAAGAAGTTGTTCGCTAAGGGCGGCGCAGTGGACGGTGACGAGCTTTGATTTTGGCCTTCCGCTGAGATGATGGATCGCTCTCCCGACGAGTTCTTTTCCGGTTCCGCTTTCGCCTTCGATGAGAACCGTTGCGCGTGATGGAGCGACCTGCTTGATCGTATCAAAAACCGGCTCCATTGCGGTGGAGTGCCCGATGATATTTTCAAGCCCGTAGCGGTCGGTCACTTGGGCTTTGAGGGCGACGACTTCCTCTTCGACCGAGCGGCTCCGGATGGCGCGCTTGATTACAATTTCGAGCTCGTCGATGTTGAGTGGTTTACTGACGTAGTCGTAAGCCCCTTTTTTCATCGCTTCGACCGCGACGTCGACTGAGCCGTAGGCTGTCATGAGGATGCATACGGGTGGCTTCGAACGGGTGAGTGTTTTTTCAATGAGCTCCATTCCGTTTTCACCGCCGAGGCGAAGGTCCGTGAGCATGACATCGACAGATTCGTTTTTGAGAATTTCCTCTGCTTCGGCGATGTTCGCGGCGATGTAGACATCGAATTCGTCTTCGAGAGAAAGACGCAATCCATCCCGTGTGTTTTTCTCGTCGTCGACAATGAGGACGGTGTTTTCAAAAAAGTCCATGAGGCAGTGTTAGTCTATCGGGGCAATGTCGATTACCGGTGATTCTGATTTTTCGGGGAGGAAACGCATGAGGCGCTCGGCTCTCGGGAGGAAGACAGTGACCTCGGTTCCCGATCCGACCTGACTTTGGAATTGCAGCTCGCCGCCATGTTCGTGAATGATGCGATGGACAATCATGAGGCCAAGCCCTGAGCCTGCTTTCTTGGTTGTGTAGTAAGGCTCAAAAACCCGGCTCACCTGATCGGCAGGAATACCGGGGCCGTTGTCGGCAAAAGTGAAAGAGACATTTTCATCGTTGAATCCTGTCCTGACAATGATCTCTCCGTCTGATCCGATCGCCTGACTGCTGTTTCGAATTAAATTATAGAAGACCTGCTTCATCTGATCCCGGTCGACTTGAATGAGAGGAAGCTCCTCAGTCAGTTCGAGAACAATCGAAATGCGTCGATCAGCCATTTCCGGTCCGATGAACGTCAGTGCCTCATTGAGGAGCTCGTTCAAATCTGTTGCCTCAGGTACTGGTTTCGTCGGGCGAACCGCGTTGAGGAAATCTTCGACGATGAAGTCGAGGCGCTTAATTTCGTTTCGCGTGATCTCGAGCGACTCGAGCAGCTCAGCGGCGAGTTCCGGGTCTGCCCGTTTCTTTACCTTCCGCTCAATCACCTGGAGGTGAATGTTCAACGAATTCAGAGGATTCCCGATTTCATGGGCGACACCCGCGGCGAGACTTTGCACCGCCTGAATTTTTTCAGATTCGATTTCACGGATGTGGCGCTCACGATTTCGCGTGTTATCCCGCAAGATGATGACATACCCGACCAACTCCTCTTCGCCGGGATCCTCGGCATCCTGATTCGCGAGAGGGGAGATATAAAAATTCAGCAATCGCATCTCCGGATACCGGACAATCAAATCACGATTAATGACGCCGCCGGATTCGATGACTTCCTCCCAGGGAATTCCCGGAAAGAGTTCTGAGACGGGGTTCCCTGAGGCGGTCTTCCGGTCGAGGCCGAAGAATTTGCAGGCAGTGTCGTTGATGTAGGTGATCGATCCGCGTGCTCCGGTCACGATGATTCCTTCGCGGAGGACATCGAAAACCCGCTCGAGAAAGCCTTTTTCCTGCACCGCTTTTAGAACGAGACTCTGAATCTCCTCTGGCTCAAGCTTGTCGAGACGATCAATGAGTTTGTCGATAATGCCCGGTTTCATGTATGCTGACGGCGAGATGATTGAGAGACAAAACGACTCCTCCGATTCCGTTGTCATGGTGATCACGACTTTTCCGGAAAGAGAGAAAGCGCGCCAATTTGGCACACGGGCGGTCGAGATGCAACTGGTCGCCTGCGTCAATCTGCTCCCCGGAGTGGAGTCAATCTACGAGTGGAAAGGAAAACTTGAGATAAAAGGAGAGTGTCTCATGCTCATGAAGACCATTCGCGGAAATCTCGTCGAGTTAGAGGCATGGGTGCAGAAAAACCATCCCTACGAAGAGCCTGAGTTTCTCGTTTTACCGGCGGAAGCCGGATCCGCCGGGTATTTGGACTGGGTGCGGCGACAGACTGGATCGTGAACCGCGCGGCAATGCCGTTGGACAAAGTGCGATCCTTAGGCATAAGTCTCGGACCCATTTTACGTCACTTCAAACCGTGAGCTTAATCGTCCAGAAATACGGCGGAACTTCCGTCGGAACGCCCGAACGCATCGTCAACGTAGCGAATCGTATCCTTGCTACGAAAGCTGAAGGGCATCAGGTCGTGGCGGTCGTCTCTGCGATGTCTGGAGTGACGAATAAACTGATCGAATTGGCAGATCAGGTTACCGGAGAAGGCGAGCCAACCGAGCGCGAGATGGACGTGCTTCTCTCCACGGGTGAGCAAACCACGATCGCACTGACGGCGATGGCGCTGAACTCGATGGGGGCCAAAGCGGTTTCACTCACGGGAGCTCAAGCCGGAATTGAAACCGACGGCGTTCATACGAAGGCCCGGATTTCAAACATTTCCCCCGCTGGCGTTCACGAACTGCTCGATGACGGGAACATCGTTATCCTTGCCGGATTTCAGGGGAAAACGCCTGATGGCAAAATCACAACTCTCGGGCGTGGCGGTTCCGACCTCACCGCGATCGCAATGGCGGCGGCGATTGATGCGGACCTTTGCCAGATTTTCACCGACGTCGACGGCGTTTACACCTGCGATCCACGAGTGGTGCCTGATGCGAAGAAGATCGATGAGATCAGCTACGACGAACTGCTGGAAATGGCGAGTTCGGGGACGAAGGTGATGCAGTCGCGGTCCGTCGAGTTTGCCAAAAAATTTGGTGTCCGCTTTGAAGTGAGAAGTAGTTTGAACAACAACCCGGGAACTCTTGTTAAAGAAGAAACCATGAGCATGGAATCCGTCGTCATTCGCGGTGTCAGTCTGGAGCGCGCCCAGGCCAAGGTCACTATTTCCGGAGTCAAAGATTTACCGGGATCAGCCAGCCGTATCTTCGGTGCGGTCTCCGAGGAAAACATTCTCGTCGACATGATCGTGCAGAACGTTTCCAAGACAGGGATCACTGATATTTCATTCACGGTTCACAAAGACGACGTCGCAAAAGCGGAGGCAGCCTTGAAGCCAGTGCTCGCGGAGCTGGGTGACGGCGCCATGGTCGGAGCCGAGGATGGTATCGCAAAGCTCAGCGTTGTCGGAATCGGGATGCGTTCGCATTCGGGTGTCGCCGCCGAGATGTTTAAAGCGTTGTCGGATGCCGGGATTAACATCGAGATGATTTCTACCTCTGAAATCAAGATCACGGTGACCGTCTCTGAAGCGCAAATCGATGAAGCCGCCAAAGTGATGCACGCCGCCTTCGGGTTGGCGGAAGCCTGATGGGTCCTGCTGGACTCAGCGTAGATTGTCTATTACCATACTCGCATGGACTTTCCCCATGTTGACCGGATTTCTATCGACCCACTGGTCATGGGCGGTAAGCCATGCATCAAAGGAACCCGTGTTATGGTGGGTGCGATTACCGGCCTTTTAGCCTCGGGTTCGACGCCGGCGGAAATACTTACCCTCTATCCCTACTTGGAAGCTGACGATGTTAGCGCCGCTCTTTCTTACGCGACCTGGCGGGCTGAAGAAAGATTCGTAGAGTTAGAGCAGGCGGGATGATTCTAATCGACATGAATTTGTCACCTGCGTGGGTGGACACTTTTGTGGAAAATGGATTTACCGCCGTCCACTGGTCTTCGGTCGGGGTGCCTAATGCACCTGATTAGGAAATCATGAACTACGCTCGCGATCGAGGGATGATCGTTTTTACTCATGATCTCGATTTCAGTGCGCTTCTCTTTCACACTAAGGCAAATTCTCCCAGTGTGATTCAGATTCGGGGCGAGGAAATTCGTCCTCAGGAAATGGCTGCTTTGGTGATACATGCAGTGAAGGAATCCAGGGAAGCGCTGGAAAAAGGTGCGCTTCTCACTCTTGATGCAAACCGGCATCGTTTGATTGTACTTCCGTTGAAAGCCTGAAGTTACCGCAGCGACGATTTTGCGTTCGCGAACGCGCCCTTGTCAGTGTTCTCCCTAAATGCGAGAACACGAGATGTGTCGGTTCTTCCTCTCTTTCATTATTTCCTGTTTAGCTCTTCCACTGTTTGCGGAAGATCGTCCCAACATTCTCTGGCTCTCGGCGGAGGATATCAGTGCACATATCGGCTGTTTTGGAGATCCGTATGCGATCACTCCGAACCTTGATGCGCTTGCGGAGAAGGGGACGATTTTTACGAATACCTATACGACTGCTGGAGTCTGCGCGCCTTGTCGTTCCGGGATTATCACAGCGATGTATCAGAACTCGGTCGGGTCGCATCACATGCGATGCAACGCGACGATACCGGAGTGGCTGAAGCCGTTCCCGATGTATTTTCGTGACGCTGGTTACTACTGCACAAACAACAGCAAGACCGATTATCAGTTCAGAAAGCCATCATCGAAAATGATCTGGGATTCGAGTTCTTCGAAAGCTCACTGGAAAGATCGTCCCGAAGGCACACCGTTTTTCGCGGTCTATAATTTCACAGGTTGTCACGAAAGCGGGATCGCCGATGAAGCCAAATACGAGAGCGTGACCGAAGGACTCTCGGGCACGGAGCGGCAGGATCCGGAAGCTTTCGATAATATTCCTCCCTATTATCCTGACACACCCACTGTGCGAGAGGATTGGAAGCGAAACTACGAACTCATCACGGCGATGGACCAATGGGCGGGACGACTCATCGAAGAGGTCAAGGCGGCGGGCGAATGGGAGAACACGATTGTCATGTTCTGGTCTGATCATGGCGTTGGCCTTCCCCGGGCAAAGCGCTGGCTTTACGATTCAGGAACCCATGTGCCGATGATTCTCCGCCTCCCGGAGAAGTGGAAGGAGCGCTCCCCAAACGGAGTCGATGATCGCCTCGTGAACTCAGTCGATTTCGGGCCGACGATGATGGACCTCGCAGGGATCGAGGCTCCGGCTTTCCAGCACGGCGTTTCCTTTCTCGGAGAAGGCTCGCAGCGTGACTATGTCTTCGGTGCACGTGACCGTATGGATGAGCGCTACGACATTATTCGTGCGGTTCGCGACAAACGTTATCGCTATGTCAGGAATTTTGAGCCGCTCAAGCCATACTATCAATACATGAACACTCCCGAGAAGGGGGCGACAATGAATGAGATTCGCAAGGCGGAAAAGGCGGGCGAGCTGACCGGAGCGTTGGCGATCTTTTCGGCCGGGTCAAAGCCCACCGAAGAACTTTACGACCTGGAGAATGATCCTCACGAGATCAACAATCTGGCGGCAGATCCAGCTCATGCCGAGAAGCTTGCTGAATTGAAGAAAGCGCTCTTTAACTGGCAACTTGAGATCGGAGACCTCGGGCTCATTCCTGAATCAGAGATTGCAGTTCGCGAAGAGGCGGCCGGATCAACTTATGCAATTCTTCACGGGGAGACGAATCAGAGTGTTTTCATCAAAGAGCTGACTTCCATCGCGACGCAAGCATCAGAAGGGGAGAGCGCTTTTCCCGAGCTTGTGCAGGCTCTTGATCATGAGGATTCGGCGATTCGTTACTGGGGCGCGACGGGGCTCGGAAATTTCGCGGATTCGGCAAAGGACTTTTCAGGAGCGGTTGAGAAACTGAGGGCGACCCTGGAAGACTCTTCACCCACGGTACGCATTGCGGTAGGTCGGGCTCTTTGCCGGATGGGCGAAGTTGACCCAGCCCTTCAGGTCGTTGCGGATGAAATGAAAGGCTCCGGTGAATGGGCCAGACTCGAAGCGTCAATCGTTCTTGATGAACTCGACGAGGTGGCTCGCCCTGTTCTTGCGGCGCTTGAGGCGGGATTGGTCGATCAGCCCAACAAGTACATCACGCGGGTATCAAACAAAGCGGTTAATGATTTGCTTGGGACGACGAACACCGTGCCCTAAAGTGCCCCTCTATGGGTGAAACTCGATCATTTGATGCTGCCCTGCTTGCGGGGGGGCGTTCCCGGCGTTTCGGATCGGATAAAGCGTTTCTGGAGTGGCGAGGCGAACCTCTGTTTGAGCGGCAACTTTCTCTGCTCCGAAGGCTCGAACCGGCGAACGTCTGGATTTCGGCAAATGGCGATCAGGCGTTTCCTGCGCTCGAAGAAACGACGATCCTGACCGATGACGAGGCGGACGAAGGACCGCTGGGGGGCTTGTTGACGGTTTTCAGAAAGAGCAGTGCCGATTGGATTCTCGTTCTCGGGGTCGACCTCCCTTTGATGGAAGGTGGCTTTTTACAGGGATTGCTCGCCGGTCAAACCGGCCTCGTTCCAAAGTCGGACCGTTTTTGGGAGCCTCTTGCTGCGCTCTATCCCAGAGCCGAAATGCTGGCTCTGCTCGAGCGCGGTTTTGCAGAGGGTGAGCGTAAATTACAGCATCTTCTGGATCAGGCTGAAGCAGCCGGACTTATTGAAGCTCTCCCCGTCAGTGATTCTGAGAAACTGCTGTTTACGAATTTGAATTCCACGACCGACCTAAAGGCAATCGATCTTAATCGCACGGACGACACCGTTCAGATTCAGCGATACCGTGACAGCTCCTTTCATGAAGAAACAGATTTTGTGGCGGTGGAAGAGCCTCTTGAGATTCGCGTTAATGACCAAAGCGTCGCCGTTATGATGCGAACGCCGGGCTGTGATGAGGAGCTAGTCACCGGATTCCTTTTTACCGAGAGCATGATTCAATCAGCTTCGGAAATCGTCTCGATTGATCATTCTGCAGACCTTGATCGTGAGAGTGTCGGAAACACGATTGATGTCCGTCTCGCTGGAGAGCCGGACTTGAGCGATCTGACGCGTCACGTTTTTACTTCGAGCAGCTGTGGGGTTTGTGGAAAAGCGACGATTGATTCGGTCTTCCAACAGTTCCCTGCGCTGGAAGAGTCAGTCTCGATAAATCCAGAGATCATTTTGAGCCTTCCGAAAACCCTCAGATCTGCTCAGGAAACATTTGAGAAAACCGGAGGCCTTCATGCCTCAGCGCTGTTCTCAAAAGCGGGGGAGCTACTTTTTCTTCGAGAGGACGTCGGGCGTCACAACGCGCTTGATAAAGTCATCGGGCGAGCTCTGCAGGATCAGACCGATCTTCGGGAAGTGATTCTGTTAGTGAGTGGTAGGATCTCTTTTGAGCTCACGCAAAAAGCACTCGCAGCCGGCATTGCCGTGATTGCCGGGATTTCCGCCCCAACCAGCCTTGCCGTTGATCTTGCTGCGAGAAGCGGCCAGACCTTGATTGGATTTTTGCGGGAGAAGGGATTCAATGTCTACACC
>JARGOD010000100.1 GCA_029210205.1 Verrucomicrobiales bacterium
AGAGGATCACTTCACCAAAGAAGAGATTTTCCAACTCTACGCTTCGGTGGAAGACCCTCGGCACCTTGAAACGCTGACGGCACCCGAAACCGGACCGAACAAGCCGACGCTAGCAAGCCCGACCCCGCCGCGAGTTGATTGACTTCCTTGATTCGAATCCTTAACCTCCAATCGAGGCCGCGCTCCCGGATCGGGCTGCCAGGTCTCAAACGTTCGCTGAAAAAATGCGCTATGCGATTCTAGGAGATATCCATGCAAATCAAGAAGCACTTGAGGCAGTATTGCATGACTCTTCTTTGGAAGGGTGTGAGGAATACGCCTGCATTGGAGATATTGTAGGTCTCGGTGCAAGCCCACGTGAGTGCATTGACCGTATCAGAGACCTCGATTGCTCAACTGTGAAAGGTGATTCTGACGAAATTTCATCGGAGATTTCCCCCTTGGACGGCCTGAATCCGATACTCAAACGGATGATCTGCTGGACACGTGATCAACTCAGTAGCGACGACAAGAAATGGCTTCGGGGACTCACTTTGGTATCAGAGATTCGAGGGTTCACGATCGTCCACGCGACACTCGATTCTCCTTCGAGTTGGGCGTACGTCGTGAACGAGTTCGATGCCATGGCGAGCTTCTCCTACCAGCATACAAACCTTTGCTTCTTCGGGCACACTCACTGCCCGAAGTTCTACATGAAAGATGATTGTGTTTCCAGTGAGGCGGGAGACCGGATTGATCTAAGAGAGTCGACGAAATACTTTATTAATGTCGGCAGCGTCGGCCAGCCCAGAGATGGAGATCCTAGGGCTTGCTATGCGATATACGATACGGAGCAAGCGTGGGTGCGCATCAAGAGGGTCGACTACGATTCCGGTTTGGCCCAACGTAAGCTTATCGATTCCGGGCTCCCTCCACTGATTCGCAGCGAACAAGCCAGCGATGGACAAGCCTGATACCGCTGTGAGTTGATTGACTTCTCTGATTCGAATCCTTAATCTATAATCGAAGCATCGCTCCCGTATCAGGCTGCCATGCTTCAGACGTTATGCCTAGAAAATGACCGACGACTCACCAGAGACTAAGAAGCGAATTGTCTCGGGTATCGGAATGATCCTGGGGCTGATTGCACTCGCCGCAGCGTTCCTTTCTCCGCACATCGCGGAAGCTATTGATCCACCGACTCCGCCGATTGAGGAAGTGACTGTTGATTTAGCATCTCGTCTGATTGATGCCGCCAAGGCGAAGGCTGCTGGCGAAGAGTATCAGTCTGCTGCAACGCCCTCACCGAAGTTGCCATCTCGATTCATTTACCCGTTCGTAATCGGACTCGGAATGATAGCTGCGGCATTCGGTATCGCTGCATTGATCCGCTCGGAAGATCGCACGATGGCAGGTGGAGCGATTGCCCTTGGTATCGGCGCGGCAGTGGTTCAGTGGTCGATGATGATTGTCGGAGCGATTCTGCTGGTTTTCTTGGTGATTGCAGTGTTCGCGTTTCTCACAGGCGGAGGGCTGTGACCGAAATCAACGGGCATAACAAGCCGGCGACGGACAAGCCCAATCCCGCTTTGAGTTGATTGACTTCCATAATTCAAATCCTTAATCTCTTATCGAGGCCGCGCTCCCGGATCGGGCTGCCATGCCTCGGACGTTCTCCCTAGAAATATGCTAGCATTAGACGAAGGAGAGTTTGCTGCAACTTTCGGCTCGAAAATGATAGCCGTTGAGGGCGATCCTCCTTTCGATTTTTGGCCGTATGTGGATTCGATCCCCATTTCCGATTATCAAGGATTCGATTGCTCTGAATGCAGGATAACAAACGTGTGGCGATCAGATGATGGACTCTTTGAACACGTGATGATCCGAGCAAAGGAAGACGAGAATGTATTTATGGTGATCGTTCTTGCGCCCCAAAAAAAGGTGGTTGTCGGACATCGTTTACTGAATCTGAACAAGGAGTATGGACTTGAGTAGCGGAATAGCTTTTCAGTATCCCGGCAGATCAAAAAACCGGGGAGAACAAGCCGTCGCAGGTTCTTAATCAAGAACAAAAACACAATAATCCGTAGACCCTGAGATCGCCATTTTTTGGCTCTTAGGGTTGTCTTCTACCGGGGAGGGCCCGTTGGAATGTGCGCCAGCGTGCGGCGGCCGCTGCTTCGGGAGCAGGTCCTTTTCCATTCTTGACTGACGACGCGGGGCGAGGCGGTTGCTTCACCTTGAGACGGTCGCTTGCGTGTTGTTTGATCTCTCCCAAGCCGCGGCTTTAGCCGCGTTGACGAAGTCGCGAGGAAGAGTCTCTCACCTCTCTAAGCAGGTTCTTGGAACTCGGTCGTCATCTACCGGAGCTGTCTCTGCCATGGTTATTAGCAGGGCTCAACAGGATTGACGGGTTCATGGTCTTCATGGAGGATGATGGAGTAAAGGGTGTGGCGCGGGACTCATTCACGCAATCGGGTCTAGCCGGGATAGAGGCTCATTCTTTCTTCCCGGTCGATCCAGCCGCCTTGTCGGAGTTCTCCGCGCCTCCTCCGGCGCGCTGCCTGCCTCGCTCTACGATCGTCAGTCATGGAAGTCAGATCTGAGTTCCACGATGACTTCGTGAGCGGCGGCGGCGCCTGCGACGTCTGGGCTTGAGTTCCAATGCGAGCTCAGGCTCCGGCGTCTGGAGGAAAGTGGTCAGGGTCAAAGGGAGCGTCGTTTTTCCACATCGACCAAAGCGTTTTGATGACCTTGCGTTGCGTGTTCAATCGCGCGTGGCGTTTCGAACCGGTTCGAATCGTGCTTCCATCATAGAAGCGGCGGAGCACGTCACACTGATGCCCTCGCCGAATGCCGGTGCGCCAGGCGTGATAGGACATGTTTTTAAGTTCACGCTGTCCACGTCGATCAAGACGTTCGTAGCCAAGCGGTTTGCCATCGCTGCTGCGCGAAGTGATCCCCAGGGCCGCGTAGCGACAGAGTTGGCTTCCACTCGCAAAGCGGTTCGGATCCTGGACGAAGGCACTGAACACCGCCGCTCCCACTTCGGCCACTCCCGGCACTTCCTGGAAGCGGGCGATTTCAGGGAAGGCCTTTCCTGATCGGTTGACTTCCCGCATCTGATCCCTCCACGCGCCGAGAGTGGTGTCGAGAAGCAGGTAGAGCTGCTCGATACTGTTTCGGCGATGAGGGGGAAGTTCCTCGATCCAGCGCTGGCGTTTTTCAGGATGAAAGACTTCTTTCCCATCAAGGCGGAGAACCCCGAAGGCCTGGAAGCGGGTTTTGATCAGGGTTTTGAGTTGTCGCTGCTGATTGCGAAGTTTGAGGAGATCGAAGACCTGGTCGTGAAAGACGGTTCTGGTTTCGTTTTCGCTCATCCAGACTTCGTGGAGTTCACCCATGCGAAGGAGTCGGCACAAAGCGATGACATCGGCTTCGTCGTTCTTGATTGCCGATTGAGAGATCAGGCGATTGGAGCGGGGATCGCAGATCACGAGTCGGTCAACGAGGTCGGCCAGAACCCCGTGTGCCCACCGTGCCATTGGCGCGGCTTCAACGGTGAGTTCGATATGATGGTCATCGGGTAGTTCGCTGATCGCTTGCTTGAGATTCGAAGCTCTCGTGTCAAAGCGAGTGGTGGAAAGCATTTTACCCGCTTCATTCATGACCCCGAGCACCGAGGTGCGGGAATGAAGATCGAGTGAAGTATAGAGAGTGGCACCTGATTTTGAGATCGTCGTTTTCGTTTTCATCGCCTAAGCTTACCAGCAACAAAACGAGATTAACGACGACTCACTCAACTCGATACTCGCTCCGTGTTGGTTGACTTTCGTGATTCGATTTCGTAGTCTTCGTTCGTGTCCGCGCTCCCAGTATCGAGCGAGTGGACTTAGACGTTCTGTGAAAAAATATGGCGCTGATCGAATTGGAGACACAGATCCTAGCGCCACTTGAACGGGTCTTCGATTTATCTAGAAGCATCGATGCTCATACCTTTTCAGCATCGGACTCAGGCGAGAAAGCGGTGGCGGGCACGACAAGCGGACTGATTGGTCTTGGTGAGACCGTCACTTGGGAGGCACGTCATTTTGGAATTACTCAACGACTGACTGTGGAGATTGTCGAGTTTGATCGCCCAACGAGGTTCGTTGATCAGATGGTAT
This sequence comes from Verrucomicrobiales bacterium, assembly GCA_029210205.1. Taxonomy (GTDB): domain Bacteria; phylum Verrucomicrobiota; class Verrucomicrobiia; order Verrucomicrobiales; family DEV007; genus Arctic95D-9. The sequence continues at coordinate 4,146 of JARGOD010000100.1, forward strand.
CAGGAGCCTTTGCGAGTATGCGACACACACATTGCTTTGATAATGATGGATCGATGACGATCGCGAAAGACAAGTTTCAGTTTTCAGCCCCATTCGGATTGTTGGGCCGATTTATTGAGCGCCTATTTTTAACCAGCTACATGACACGATTCCTACTCCGCCGGAACCAAGCTTTGAAGGATTTGGCTGAGTCTGGGGAGTGGGAGCGCTTCCTCTCGACCGGCACAGAACAAGTCGGCGCTGGCCAACCCGAAAAACGTTCCGAGTCGGTTGACGCCCCTGATTAGATTTCCTACTCTCCTTCCGTGGCCGCGCTCTCTTTTTCGGGCGGCAGGCCTTGAACGTTCGCCTGTGAAATGGATGACAAAACCTACTACATTCTCGTGAGCGTTGGTTCCTTTGCCGCACTGGCTCTCTCAACTTATTATTTTATTTGGCGGGATCAGCGACCTGAGGGTGAGTATCGCCGAGGGCTTCAGGATCCGGATTATGATGAGGTCGAAAAATATTTTGGCGCCCCACTTCCAAGATGTCTAAAAGACTTCTATCGGAGCGAGCTGGTCTTTGGCTGCTATGAATATGAAACACCATACACTGTCCTAAGGGTTGATGCTTTTCAGCCCATCGACATGGAATCGCTTGGAGAGGATCCAAATAGTGGCGAGATCTTCTTTGTCCTCGCCAACGATGGCTGCGGAAATCTCTTTGGATTCGATCCGAAGTCGGAGTCAATGCCAGTCTATATGTATGCTCACGACCCTGAAGAAATATTTATGGTATCAGAAACGATTGAGGAGTTCCTCGCCAACCTCAGGGAAGAGTCATAACCCGCCCGAGGCGAACAAGCCGAGGCACTCAAGCCCTGACCGGTCCGAGTAGAAATGACTTTTCTGATTCGATCATTTATCTCACAATTAACCTGCGCTCTCCGTCAGGGCTGAGTGCTCTTGAACGTTCTGCTCAAAAATGAGGATCCGAACAAAGTTAGAACCCAATTTACTACTCTCGATCATTGCTGTGATCTTCGGGTTGTTATCGGGAGATTTACGTTTGCTGGCAGACGAGTCTATGCATGCCCCGCTTAAAGGATGGGAGACAGTGATTGTAGCACCTCGTGCGAATATCGCACACGACGGAAGAACAGTCTCAGACACTGACATTAAGGAACTCCCCTCAAGATTTTTGGAACTTCTTGAAGAGAGAGGAATTTCTTCTCGCAAGGCCAAGGCTACAGATAAGAGATACTTGAAGCTATCGATGCGAGCAATGCTTGGGCATGACTCTCCATTTATACTTCGAGTTCAGCATATAGAGCCAGTTAGTATTGTTAGAGCAGGCGAAGAAGTCTGGGGAGTCTCCACAACGTGGGAGACTGAGACGACTTCATATTTGCAGTCCCTATCTTCAACTCAGTGGCCAGTGATCAGAGACGCAATGAATCTTGTGATTGACGAATTGGCTGCTGCGATCAGCAACAGCCCTAACAATCCCGCAGCAGAACAAGCCGGCGCTGGCCAACCCGAAAAACGCCCCGAGTCGGTTGACTCCTCTGATTAGAATCCGTACTCTAACCTCGTAGCCGCGCTCTCTTTTTCGGGCGGCAGGCCTCAAACGTTCTGCTCTAAAAGATGAACCGTCTCAGCCCACTTCTATTGGCGATGTTCGCTCTGACGTGGTCGAGCTGTGATGACGGGGCGGTTGATGATGCCGATTCCGACGCCAAGGCCGAGGTCGAAGAGAACAAAGTTCCAGAATCGTTTGTGGAGGCACTCGATGCTCTGGACGCAATGGCCTCCGAAGAAGATAGAGAGGCATACCGAAATGATGCGGTCGATATGGGTTTGGTTCATCGGCAGGTTGGAATGCGTCTCCGGAATGATTGGGGTCTTTGGGGTGGATCGAAACTCAAGGAATACTTCTCGGAGCGGGGTATCGCTCACGCAGATTGGATTTCATCTGCGATCTTCGATGCCTGGATCGAGCGATTGAAGTCGGGCTCGTTCGATGAGGATGCGATAGTCGCCAAGTATGCCAAGATAGAGAAAGATTGGAGGGCATGGTCTGAGAATCCCGACTCCTACACGCAGGCCGAAGATGATCCGTTCGACCCATTCGGCGAAACACCAGCAGAACAAGTCGGCGCTGAACAACCCGCTACCGCTCAGGAGTCGAAGCCGGAAGGTAAAGAGAAAACTAAACCCGAATCGGAGGGGCGCTCCCAGTAGCGGGTGCCAGGCCTCAAACGTTGGATAAAAAAATCATGAAAAAATACATTCTATTATGTCTCGCCTTAATTTTACCTAACACCTCATTTGGTCAATGGATCGATAAGGATGGGAAAACTTTGCCTAATTGCGAATGGCGAAAATCAAAACAAAATTTTTCCTCCATGCTTCTTTTGTCATCTAAGCCAAAAGAATTTTTAAAGTCCTGGGATAAACCTGTTGATGCCGTTCCAATACACACAACGGATGAAACAACAAAAGACAAACCGATTACGATTTTCATTCTCTTTCTGGAGAGTTCAGCGAATGCAGCAGGACTATGTAATTCTGTAGTTGATTATACTATAACTAAACCTGACGGAAATGTTTACGCGAGGATTAAAGATGCCGAATTGTGGAAGAATAAGAAACCAATGCAAAAGGGAAAACTAGGACTAGGTGTAGATTATTTAGAAATCAAAATAGAACCAAAAGACCCTTTAGGTGTTTACACAGTCAGAGCCACAGTGAAAGACTTGAATGCAAATATCACGCTTGACTTAAAGCGAACATTTATGGTGCTTAAATCAAATAAATAATCCAACAAGTCGTTGCACACCAATCCATGAGTAGCTGCGCAGCCAGGTTTTTGACTGGTTTGAACCATTAATCAAAAAGTATAGTTTCCCCTCACTCATGGATGAGTGAACTTCACGTTCGCTGAAGAAAATGATGCGCTATTCGACATTTCCCAGAACAGTCGCGCCGGCGCACTTCATTGAAGACGTTGTGTCTGTGTTCCGCGCCCATGAGAAGGAGATATCGACGGAGAAGCGCGCCAAAGGCCTCACGAGCGATCAAGTGTTGAACGTGGTTCACGATGATCTAAAAGATCTCGGTTTCGATTTAGAATCCGGGAAGAAGAGTCACCAGAAGATCCACCGTCCGGTCTTCTATGGTGAGAACGGTGCCCCGACAGTTCGGTACGAAGTGGATGGATATCATCCTGAATGGAAGTGCGGGCTAGAAATTGAGGCCGGACGTTCCTGGATGGGTAATGCAGTGTATCGGGACATTGTTCACGCCTTGGTGATGGTCGATGTGGATCACCTCCTCCTTGCCGTACCAAACGCATATAAGTACAAATCCGGTGGAAGGAATTCGGTCAGCAAAGACTTTGAGAACACATCGAACCTTGCAGACGCGTTGTTTTCGCACTCGCGTATCACATTCCCTTACCAGCTTACCGTCATCGGATACTAACCAACAGCGAACAAGGCGGCGCTGACCAACCTACTGCCGCCGTGGACTTGAAATCTGAATGAACGCCACAACCTTTAACCCTGTATCGAGATCGCGCTGCCCGCAGTAGGTGGCAGGCCTCGGACGTTGTGGCAGGAAATGAAACTCCGATGGATTCTCATAATCTTTTCAGGATTGTTTTCCTGCTGCGAGGATGCTCAAATTCCGAGGGACGCAACCCAGCGTCAAGTGGAAGGCGAGCTTGAAGCATTATTTACGGATTTATACGAGGTTGCACAATCGGAGCCAGAGTATTTGCACGCTCCAAACGAAATGAGAGCGGAATACGAAGAGCGAAAACGCGAATTGGAATCGGGTAACCTATCGATCTCTAAAGAGGGACTTGCTGACTTCTTAGAGTTCATTCAAAGATCGGAAAAGAAAGCTGATCGGCTCAGTTCTATCCGAAATCGAATCGAGGCAATTATGAAAGAGAATCCTGAAGTTGAGACCCATGAGATTAGCCGCAAAGCAGCATTAGCGACCGGGATTGACGGACCAAGTGATAAAGGTGAGGCGGACCCGTTCCGATAGGATCAGCAGGCGGGGCTATACCAAGCATCGATCGCCCACGCTTATACTAACACGGCCACAACAAGACGCCGATCGCAAGCCTGATAACGTTCCGAGTTGATTGACTTCCCTGATTTGAATCCCTATCCTGTCATCGAGACATCGCCCTCAGATCAGGCTGCGATGGCTCGAACGTTGTGGCATGAAAGTTCTCGGGTGCGTTGTCTTGCTTGTAGTCGCACTTTCAGGTTGTTCAGAGCCGAAAGAGCGTTTCTGGGGATACGAATTCGAGTTGCCTTCAGAATTCATTCCTGTGAGCACGGATGTTGGGGGCGAGTGGCATTGGAGGACCGAAGGTGAGACACTTGAGGTAGGGCACGTGCGATTTTCAAAGGAGAGGTCTAAGTTCTCCAATCTCGAAGAATTCGCCGATTGGATTGGAAACGATTCGGGAATCGAACGGCCAAGCTTCAGACGAACCCCGAACGGTTTGGATGTGGCTGTTGATGCCGTTGAGACTTGGACCCAAATCGCGATAGCCTTTCCAGAGAACACGGACTATTGGGAGATTCTTCTTTTCGGGATCAGCCCAGCGGAGCCGGATGACAGAGAGGCAAGGCTCCTTCGAGAGAGAGCGATTGGGGCTATTCTGAGCGGTCGTCCAACCCGAAACTAACGCGGCCACAACAAGGCGGCGAGCTCAAGCCCAAACACGTCGTGAGTTGATTGACTTCTCTGATTCGATTCCATACTCTCCCATTGAGGCCGCGCCCCAGTTTGGGCTGAGCTGCCTTGAACGTTCGCCTCAAAATGAGACTACTTGCACAGGCTTCTAGCTTTCTCCTTGCCGTTCTTAGCTGCGAGGCATTCGGGCAAGATGGACTCTATATTCCCAACCGCGAAGCAGAGCCAGCCTACTCAATTGAAGATGGTGACATCACGATGCGCATCCCTTCGGAGCGCCTCGTTCTAACACAAGCTGTTTTCAGGTACGACACCGAGGACAAATCGAAGTTCTGGCTTGAGCTTGATTTCACGAAGATGGCTGACCCGGGGGACTTCTACATTTTCCTCATCGACGGCGCCGAACTCCGAGGGTTCACAGTTCGAGGGGAAGGCAGCAATGACGGAGGTGGTCGCTGGGCACTCGGTTTCACTGACCCCGAGAAAGGCCGGAAACTCCTTTCCAAGATTGCTACGATTTACGATCTTTCCGGAGAGCAAGTCCTCGATAAAACGGCAGGCGAACAAGGCGACGATGCCAACTAGATCCCGCTATGAGTCGACAGACCCTATTTGATTCAACACTCAACCCTGTTTGCGACTGCCGCCCTCGGATCTAGCGGCATGTCTCAAACGTTGGGCGAGAAAACCGATCAATGCTGAAACCGAATACTGTGCTTCGAAGGTTGCCGAAGGCGCTCGATCCAAAGCAGGTCCTTTTCCTTGATGGGATTCGGCACGCTTCTGATATCGCTACATTTTCGTATTCGCGCCTAAAACAAACGCTTACTGAAATTGCCCTCCAAGAGCAGCAGAATGCCACAGCGATTCAATCCACGTCAGCCTTTCTTGATGCTTGGTCTGTCGTAGATTCAATCGACAGACTGCGCGGATTATTTATTCTATTTCCCGGCGCGCGAAAACTCGACGGCGAATCAGATAAAGTTTCCCTCGAAGGTGTTACACGCCCGATTCGTAACTTGCGGAATGTCGCCGATCATCTTGCAGAGCGCTCAGACTACGTTCTCGCGAAGAATGGCACAGCTCTCGGATCACTGGCGTGGTGCACAATGTTGCCAGAAGGTGACGACCCGAGAGCTGATGTTGTTACATGTGCGATTGTTCCAGGAACCGTGAAGTCTGGATCTCGACCAATGGTGAACCCTGCCGGCAGATCCCTCGAACTCCCCACTGGACTCATAACGCTGAGCGCTGGGGAGTTCACAGCAGATCTATCCGAAACCATGCGTCAAATGGCAGAGTTTTTGAGAGATATTGAGAACCAAATAGAGAGTTTCGTTGATACCGAAGCGGGTGCTCTTGAGACTTCAGGATCTGACTTCACCGTAAAGGCATATATGAAGCTAGGCGACAGCATCGAGCGTGGCTAGCACGACGACGCCCAACAAGGCGAGGATCCCAAGCCCGATAACGCCCCGAGTTGATTGACTTCCGTGATTCAAATCCTTACCCTGCAATCGAGGTCGCGCTCCCATATCGGGCTGGGATCTCTTGAACGTTAGTCCTGAAAAATGAAAGAAGTAGAATCGGAATCCGCGATCGAACCGAGCGCCGAAGGAGGAGTCGAAAGCGCGCTCTCTGATTTTCTTGATTTTGATGGTATCCCATTACCTCCGCAGCTAAAGCGAAGCTTCTGGACGGCTGTTGGGCGGCTGTTGGGCGGCTTTTAACCGGTCTAGCCGACGTGCCTGCTGCAAAATTGGAGTCCATTTCAGACGGAATACGCGTGAAGTCAGAAGCTGACCGACTTGTCACACTCACAGCCGCAAAATCCGCCGCCACAAAAATTGCAACTGATCCCGCCTTGGTTGATCGCAGCGTAGATTATTTTGGAGCAAAAATTCTCCGCGAGCAAAAAAATCGAGAGGACGTTGCGAAGTTGACCGTTGAGCAATTGCGCATTGATCCGCCAACTGAGGACGCCGAAACTGAGATCGACGAAGATTGGCTGAACATGTTTGAGCGGATCGCGTCGGAGAAATCATCCGAAGAGATGAAGGAGTATCTCGCGAAGATCCTAGCGGGCGAGATTCGAAAGCCGGGTTCGTTCTCACCCGTAACGATTAATACTCTCGCCAATCTCACTGCCCCAATTGCGCAGAAGTTTCAGGCAGTTGCGAATATGAGTTGCGAGATAGCGGATGTTGCTTTTGTGATTACATCACACGTTCCGAAAGCCCGCGAGAACGGTTTGCCTGCATATGGAATTTCATATCTGGACCTCACTGTCCTTCAGTCATATGGACTACTCGCATCGGATCTGAACTCGACTTGGAATTTCAACTTCGCAGTTGGGAAAGTTGGTTTTGACTTTGGAGGTGTTCTTCATGCGATTACACAAAAGGATCCCTCTGAAGAGAAAACACTCCCGACCTTCAAGGTTTTTCTCTTTTCGCCTGTGGGAATCGAGTTGCGGAGAATTCTCGCCCTCACTAAGAATGAGGAATTCTCTTCTGCGCTGGCTCAATGGTTGGATACACAGGGCTTTGCTTTACCTAGGGCCCAGAGAGCTGAGGACTAACAAGCCGGAGATGGCAAGCCCGATCCCGTTTCGAGTTGATTGACTTCCGCGATTTGACTCCTTAATCTGTTTGCGGGGCCGCGCACCCGGATCGGGCTGCCATTCCTCAAACGTTCGACAATAAAACCCCATGATTCGCAATGCCTTAACGCTAATTGGCCTTCTTGGCGCAATCGCATCTATAATTGCTGTGGTTGCGATGGGATCCGATGAGATCGCCAAGACGAAGAGTCTCTTGTTTAGTATTGAGGTGTCGATCCTCGTATCGATGCTCGGGATTGGATTTGTGGTGGCCAGCGTAATGTTTGCAATTCTGCCGCGTTACAAGAAGCGGCAGAGTCCGAACGGACGCGAGATCAGTTGGATTCAATTCTTTCGCCTTGCGTCTCCCAAAACGAATCGTGAGACAATCACCAGGCTGCTTGAGTTTCAGAGTCTTATGGTCCAGCTTGGGCCAAGTCGCAAAAACTATTCGTGCATTACTGATAAGCGCTACAAGAAGGAGGTGTTTGACCAATTTTTCAAACACATCAAGCGTACGATTGACAGTTACACGGGTGCAGATGTCTCCGTTCAGATCAAACTCTTCCCCATTGATGTCCTCCGGCGGTCAGCCCTTGAAGGCTTTTCGGGTGTTGCTAGGAACATCGATAATGAGACTCTTGAACACTATTATCACAAAGAGTCCGCTGCAAACTCATCTGAACCACGGAGAACCGGCAACTATCGAGTCCGAAGCACATCAGGGGCTGCATCCGACCTTCGAGCATTGGTTGATACAAGCAAGATTAAGAAGAAGGTCAGCGGAACCGAGGAACGCGAATGCTCGGCATTGAACCAGTCCGTCAGTATTAACCGTCCGTATTGGATCGGCAACGATGTGGCCGGTGACGTGTATCCATCCGAGTTTTTTTCTAACTCGCCCCACCAACAGAGTCATTACCGCAGCATTGCGGTGTTTGCGATTACGCGATACATGGAGAACGTGCCTGAGGATGGAGTTAACCCACCGTGGGGCTTCCTTATAATACAATCGAAGGAAGTCGATAGATTCGACAGCGTTCTTCTCCCGTCGATTGGGACATACTACGCCAATAGACTTTTCTTTTTCCTGTATCACACATTCGACCAGATTGCGAAGCACCAGCAGAATCATCAAGTCGAACAAGACGGCACTGGACAACCCGCTACTCGCTCCGAGTCGAAGCCAGAGGGTAGCGACAAGCCTCAAGCTGAATCGGAGGGGCGCTCCCGGTAGCGGGTGCCAGGCCTCGGACGTTGTGCTGGAAAAGGACCGAAGCTGCTAGAAACACAATATGGAGATCTTTTTGCTGTTCCTAATTCCGGCTGCGTTTCTTGCATCCCTTGGAACACTGTTTTTCGCTCGAACATCCAAGGTCCAAATTGGATCAGCTCTCGTTCTCGTTGGTTCGTCGACGATTATCGCGCTGATTCCTGCAGCCCTCCAGAATTATGGAGCAGCATGGGGAGGTGGCTCGCAGGTCGACTATGGGACATATGCCCTCATGGGCTTCGTAGGTAGCCTGATTTTCAGTTTTATCGTTATCGGGATCAAGCGCACTCTAACGGGCGCACAACAAGTCGGCGCTGACCAACCCGAAAAACGTTCCGAGTCGATTGACTCCCCTGATTAGATTTCTTACTCTCCTTCCGTGGTCGCGCTCACTTTTTCGGGCGGCAGGCCTTTAACGTTAGCCCAAGAAAAACATGACAACAGAGAATAACGAACCACACAAGCTGCAGAAAATTCTGTGGATATTCACGATCTTAGCAATCGTCTGCGGAGGAATCTGGGCAGTCTTCGTCTTTATCATCGACCGTCCAGAACCATTGCCAGAGGTAATTCGCGTGACGGGCTGGAAGCAAAACGCTTCAGAGGTCAATACCTTCGCCAATCAATTGAGTAATGCTTCCGGGATCAAGTGTGAAGTGGCGCTCACTGACGCACCACCTAAAAATGCAGACGGAGGCATTCGCGTTATTAATTCAATTTTTGTTGATCCGAAGGACAAAAAGTCAAAGAAAGCGGGTGAGAAAATCGCTCCGAAATGCAAGGAACTATGGAAGCGAGGAGAATGGGATTCCCACGAACAGGCTTTGGCCGAGAAGGATGCATTTGTGGCAATCGAACTGGTGCCCTTCGCCTACTCAATCCCAACTCAGGAAGTCTCAATCGACGCAAAAAATCCGCAGTGGACACATGTGGTATCACTAAAGGCGAAAGAGACTGGCGTATTTCGCGCTAGCGGGAATTGGACATATGCCGGAGGGCAGCCAATGTATGGCCCAGCCGGGAACAAGAATCTTCCCCAAGCACCTCCTTATTCACACGGAGATCGCGGCACGTTTACTGGCGAATTGATCATAAAATGGGGCGGAAACAAACGAGGATACCGATCAATGGTTGGAGAGCACCCAAACACGGAATTCAAAATCACAGGGCCAGCGGATGTCCAGATGGTATTCAATGACGATCCGGTAACTGAGGATGGAAAGCGATACGAGGACAACCGAGGATCAATGAAGATTGAGTTCCATCGCGTTGTCTCTCCGTAAGCACTGAACGGGCTAACAAGACGCGGCTGAGCAAGCCGCTACCCCGCCGTGAGTTGACATGACCCTGTTGGATCGGACACTTAACCCTGTTGCGACGCGGCGCTCCCAGTAGCGGCTGCCAGCGCTCGGAACGTTCGGTGGCGAATGGAATTTGTATAATCCCGAACGAACCACTTTTTTGAATGCGAATACCAGTCGAGGTCAATTCTCTGAAATCGAAACGGGAACACCTCAGCCCCATCCAAGCTACTAGATGACGCTGACATTCAATCCAGAAGATAGCAGCAGCCGTTTCTCGTGCCCGCTCTGTGATCACGTCATCCAACTGGCTGGAACGTTTTCTGGCAAAAGAATCAGCTGCCCTGAGTGCCGAGAGGATATTGAAATCCCAAAGCCTGTGGCCGCGGTAGGAATTCCAACGAAAACAATTCCCGAGACGAAAAATCTCCGAAAGGGGCTTCGCATCGGTTCGATCGTAGCCCTATCGATTGGAATCCTGTTGATCGTCATCATCTTGGCAATCGCGATTCCTATCCTCCTGTTTATTATAGATTTCCTGGAGACGGCGCCGCTCCCCTAGCAGACACCGAACAAGCCGCGGCACACCAACTCGATCCCGCCTCGAGTCGGAAAGCCTTTTCTGATCGTAGACGATCTTATACGATTCCACCACCGCGCCCCGGATCGAGTCGGTGCGCTTGAACGTTGTGCCAAGAAAATGAAGCTGATTCTCTGGACCATAATTTTAGGCATCGCT
>JARGOD010000101.1 GCA_029210205.1 Verrucomicrobiales bacterium
AACGTTGGGGCTGGAAAATGATCGCAAAACTGAAGAAAAGGCGGCTCCGGAAAACTGCAAAAGCAGTCGCCGAGGTACTTGAGTCCGAGTATGGGAAGAAGAAGCTCTACACGGATGAAGAGATGGACTTTGTGTGCACAAAACTCAATCTCAATGAGGACGATACCGTGAACGCCTACGGCATGTTCGCAGAGGAGAAAGATTGCGATGGGTTCCTCAACAAAGTCGGGGCGTCTAAAACCGCTCGCGAACTCAGAGCTTTTCTCGCAGGTCAGTTGTTTGGTGGTGGCTACACTGTCGACTATGACAGTCTCTGGAATAAGTTTCTGGACTTCGACAACCAACTCGCTCCGCCTTCACCGAGCGGCAGTTCCGGTGGTGGATGGTTTTCGTCAGGCGAGGATAGTGGAGACTTCGATTCCGGATCCGCGTCTGGAGGTGATGGTGGAGGTGACTAGCTGCGTCGAACCCAATCGGTTCGATTGAGGCAGCGCTGGACAACCTGAAAAACGCTCCGAGTTCATTGACTTCACGGATCAGAAATCATATTCTCGGTCCGTGGTCTCGCTCCCATGTTCGGGTCGCCGGGCCTTTAGCATTCGGCTAAAAATTATGAAGCAAGTCGAGATCGAGGACGGCGAGAATCTCTGGGTGGTCGAAACCACAGTTGAAGGCTCGAAAGTAGTCCTCTGTGTCGGGGTGGACGAGTCGGGTGCCGAGAATCTACTCCGTGATCTGTCGAAGCGGTTTCCATCGATATGGCCGGAGCTGGATCGAATTATGCGGACTGGGTTTGAGGAATACGGCCACTCGGAGGATTACCCACCCGAGAGTTTCGTCGTCAGCGCCAGCCGAATGACCCCGGGGGTGTACATGGGGGACGAGAGCAGCTTCGTGTTACGTTTCGAGTTTGCGGTGGAGAAGTTCAGTGAATCGATTCCGATTTATGATTTTTTCCTGAATGACGATCTGGCAGTGGTTCACCATCAGCCAGTCTTCTAGTTAGAAACCAAACTACCGAACAAGCCGAGGATTTTACGACCAATCACATTCCGAGTTGATTGACTTTCCCGATCTGAATTTTTACTCTGTTATTGAGTTCGTGCTTTCCGGATTGAGTCGGGTGCGCTGAAACGTTCTCTCTGAAAAATGGCTATCGAGCATATCACCGGTGATCTCCTTGATTTAGAGGTGGAGGTTATCGTGAACGCGTGGAATCGAAACCTGATTCCTTGGTGGCTGCTACTCCCGCAGGGTATTTCCGGGGCTATCAAGAAGAGGGGCGGACACCAACCTTTTAAAGAACTTCGCCGTTTCGGGGTACTGCCGCTCGGTGGCGCTGCTGTGACAAGTGCCGGACGCCTTCCATTCAAAGCGATCATTCATGTTGCCGGGATCGGACACGCTTGGACTTCCTCCGAAACTTCAGTTCGCAGATCAGTTGCCGCTGCGCTCGAAAAGGCAGGGGAGCAGGATTTTACTTCGATTGGATTTCCGCTTATTGGCGCCGGGACTGGAGGCGGCAGCCCCGAAGATATCAAGAGGATGATCGCGGAGGAGATTGAAAACTCTGGCTATCAGGGACGCGCCGTCATCGTGAGCTACGGGAAATCGGAGAAGTAGGTTCGAAGTGAGAAGAGCTGACCTTTCTTCGGAAAGTATTCAGTCTTGATCCAGAAAAGCACCGAGTAAGACGGTGGATTCTCAACTTCCTTCCTCATCGAATACTGGGAGCCCGGTTATCAGGGATACTCGTGGAAGTGGAACCAACTGAACACGCTTTGAATTGCAATGTTGCTGACGATAAGCTTTCTGATTGTCGCTAGTCGTCAGCACGCCTTGAAAGAACCCACTGAACCGACCGGTGATGTGAAGGCTTCGCCTCGCCCCCCTTGAACGTTCCTTCTGAGAAGATGCCTGAAATTCGCACGGAAACGGCAAGGGCTTTCGCTGCCTTTGTTGTCGACTTCGTGAGTTCTGCGCTATGGTGGAACCCCTGCCTGAGAGCATCCCTTTCTCATGACTCGTCTGCATCCTATAATCGTGGTGACTGTGATTGGCGCGATTGCCGCCTTTTGCATACTGCGGGTCCAATTCTCGGCGACGCTTTATGAAATGTTGCCGGCCGATCTTCCTGAGGTTCAGGGAATGGATCGATTGAATCGCTATTTCAGTCGTGACGGGCAGCTCATCGTGACGGTGAAGGCGGAGGAGTCTTATCTCGCCGAGGAAGCGCTCATGTCGCTTTCGGCGAAAATGGAGGAAACGCCTGAGTTGATCAGCGAGGTATTCCGTGAACTTTCGCTGACCGAGCTGGTGACGGAGGGCGGGGGGTTGCTCGCATGGCTCTGGATGAATGGTTCGTCGGAGAATCTGGCGGAACTGGGATCCCGCCTTTCGGCAGAGGGTTCGCCTTTAGCGATTGGCGAGGCGATGGCTTCACTGCAGAGCGGGTTTTTCGATCAGGACGTGATTGTGACGAGCTATGATCCTCTCGGGTTTTCGAAGATTGGCGGACTCATGGATGGTGATGCGGGAGAGGCCTCCGGTCCTGATCCGATGACCTCGACGGATGGAACGTTTCAAGTGATGTATGTCGAGGGAGCGGGGGTTGATTTTTCCAACTATCGCGATGCAGAGGTCTGGCTCGAGAAAGTAAAAGCTTTCGTGAGAGAGTGGGAGCAAGAGTGGATCGCAACGCAGGGTGAGGAAGCAGCGATTGAGATAGGGCTCACGGGAACGCCGGCTTTCATGGCGGAGGTTGGCACCGAGATGGAGAAGGACATGACGATTTCTGTAGTCGTAACAATGCTTCTGATTTCACTTCTCTTTTGGATCATGCATCGCAGGACCCGTCCGCTTTCCTGGCTCGTTTCTGCGATGTTGGCGATCCTTGCGATCACGATTCTGATTGGTGGCGTTCTGTTTGGTGACCTCAGTGTCATGAGTGCTGGCTTTGCTGCGATTCTCATGGGTCTGGCGGTCGACTACGGCATTGTCTTGTATCGGGAGGCGATGGACTCGGGGGGTGATGCTAAGGCGCTTCGTCGGTCGGTCGGCCCGGGAATTCTCTGGGCGGCCGCGACGACCGCAGTGGTATTTCTTTCGTTAAATCTGAGTTCTCTTCCGGGTCTTGCGGAGATGGGGAATCTCGTCGCGATGGGTGTCGTCGTCGGAGCGCTCGTGATGCTCTATGGATTTGGACCGGTCGCGGTGAGCTTTAACAGGGGTGTGGTGAAGAAACCTGCGGTTGATCAGTCCCGCAAAGATTTGACCCGCGTCTGGGCAGGGGTGCTCGCGATTCTCGTTCCCCTGGGAGCGATCGTTTCCATGGCAATGAAAGAAATGCCTCATCTTGAGGCAAACTTCCATCCTTTCAGGATTCGGGAGAGTCCGTCGATGGTAGCCTGGCAGCAACTGCAGTCTGAGCTGGCCGGTCGTGAGAATGCTGTGCCCACGGTGATCACGGGAGATTCGATCGAAGCACTCAATGAAGAGCTAGATGCTGCCGCGGAGCGCATCGAGTCAGCGAAGGAAGCCGAGCTCCTAACGCAGTATGTATTACCGACGGCGTTCATTCCCCTGCCGAAACAGCAGTTGGAAAATATTGAGACGATAAGGTCGCTCCTCAATGAGAAGACCCGCTTGATTTCTGAATTGAATGAGGCCGGTTTTTCAGAAGAGGGAACGCGACTCACGCAGACAGTTTTTGATGCGTGGAGCAACTACACGGACCAGCTCGCAGAGGGTGAGTTGGTTCTGCCAACGGGAAAGCTGGCGGAGTGGTCGATCGACCGGCTTTTTGCCGAAGAAGAGGGTGTCTATGCGGCGCTCGCGACGGTGAAACCATCGAGCCCGAGAGATCGTGAATGGGTGGCCGCAGTCTGCAGTCCGAACACAGTGGTGGCCAGTCTCGGGTCGCTTGGGACCGCGCTGAATGAGCGAATCGGGCAGGACATCCTGAGAGTATTTCTTCCGATGATGGGTCTCCTCTCGATCATGCTCGGGGTAGTATTTCGACACTGGAAAGACCTTCTTCTCAGTTTGTTTTCGCTGGTATTCACCGGCTGCATCATTGTCCTCCTCACGGTCTGGACACCGATGAGCTGGAACTCATTTAATATTTGTGGTCTCCCTCTGCTTTTCGGAACCGGTCTGGATTTCAGTATTCACATGATCTTCGCGCTTCGAAGGAGTGGAGGCGATGTCGGTGTGGCACGGGCGGGGATTGGAAAAGCACTCGTATTCTGCGGAACTTCCTCTGCGATTGGTTTCGGTTCACTGGCGAGCGCCTCGGCCTACGGCCTCGCGAGTTTAGGTGTCGTTTGTGCCATTGGTATTCTCGCGAATATGGTGGTAGCGGTCTGGCTGTTGCCACGCTGGTATCGTTGCTTACACCGTCTTTCCAGCTGACAAATTGTTAAGATATGTTTAATATTTGAGATGATGGATTCTTCCGGACGGCATTTAGCCCAAATCACATTCACTTGCCTTGCGCTTGTGACCTTCCCTCTCGTTGGAGACGGGGCTGATATGTCAGTGGTCCAACGTTGGATGTCGACGAACAGCGGCGTCCATTCGATCAAAATCGATTTTTCTCAGACGAGGACGATGACCTCCATCAAGGTACCGATTCGTCAGTCAGGATCGATTTGGTTGAACTACCGAAGCAATCAGTTCCGCTGGCAGGTCGGAAATCCTCCCCAGACGATTGTGACGAAGCATAACGGTCAGCTTTATATCATTCGCACGGCGATGAAAAAGTATGAGCGACGCTCCGCCAGTTCTGGAGATGTTCCCCACGGGCTCATGGCGATGGCGAGCGGGTTTCCGCGTTCCATGAGTGAGTTTCAGAGGAAGTACAGCGTTCAGAGCATCGGCACGACCGGATCGACATATGAGGTTGTGACGCTGCCGAAAGGGCAGGCGGGGCGTGGAGTGAAGACCTTCACCTTTATCCTTGGTCGTGACGATTATCGTCTGCGCGGAATGGAAATCATTCTCTCGGATGGTTCCTACGTGAAGACGGCATTCAATCGAGTGACTCCAAACGCGGGTATTCCCGGGAATCTTTTTACGCCTGACATCACGGGGTTCAAAGAGACCAAGTTTTAGACTCATTCCCAAGAGTCTCTTCCAGAAAGGGTCCGGACTGCTTTCCGGAAATCTAGAAACCCTTTCTCGGAAGCTCTATCTTTTCAAACGGAGCGGTCACACCGGGAGTAACCGGGGCGTTCAGCTTTTCAGCGGCCTCTTCCGATTCGCCATTTGGATTATTGAGTCGGGAAATCTGCTCGTTCAGCTCGACGTTTTTCTCGGTGAGAACCTGAATCTGGTCCTGAAGCCGAATGATGAACTTCTCTTCCCTCGTGAAAATACTACCGCTGGCGACGCGTTTCCAGTAGACGCCATAAAACCAGCCTGACAGAGAGAGTCCGACCAGGACCAGTAAGACGAGCGACTGAGCGGGAGAGAGCTTCATCGGTCCCGATTAGAGAAAAGTCCGGTCGCCCCTACTCCTTTTTCTTGAAGAGTTTTCCAAGCCCGAGTCCCTTCCGCTTTTCGGAAGTCCCGTCGACATTTGAGGCGGTCGCCTCTTTTTCCGAAGGCTCAGAGTCAAAATTGGTGGTGGTTTTCTCCTGACCAAACAAACCTGTTTTGGTGATCGTTACCCTCGGTTCTCCGGACGCTCCCGCGGCATCATTTTTGGTGATCACCAGTTTCAGGTCATCGGGAATGTTATCAACGTAGTCCCAACTCCGGAGAGGCATTTTGTAGCCTTGCGGAGTGTATTCCTGAATTCGACGTCTGATTAAGGTGCCGCTTGAATCGTGGACCTGCTCTTCGATAAAACGCCCCAGGTTGTCGTAGAGAAGGACGCCCCGATATTTGAACTGTTCGCGACCATCATAAATCATGACTTCGGCCGGACGCCCTGACTGATCCAACATGACCAGTCTCCTCTGAAGACGAACGCCGTTCTTGCTCATCGTCTCCTGTTCCAGAGTATTCGTGAGGTTGTCCTGTTTTGATTCGGTGTAGGTGCCGTTGGAGTGATGGATGGAACGCCCCCAAATCTCAGCGTCTTTTCCGCTCATCTCGCTCATGCGGGCATTCCATTGCTGCAGGGCTTCCTTCTGCGCCTCAGGCAGAATCATGACTCCGCCTGAATAGTCAGCCCCGGGAAGAGAGTGAATATCAATGCCCTGAGCTGCCTCCGGTTGAACCCGTCGCGGTTGCGATGTTTGCGGCTGGATTGGTTGTGGTTGAGTCGGCTGAGGTATCGCCTGACGTACCGCAGGAGCCTCATTCGTTTTCTTGGTGTGAAACTGCGCATTCACATTCGGGATGAAGATTCCCGCTAAGACCAAGGCCCCGATTGCTGTAAGTTTCCGTCCGCTCATGATGCTCCCAATCGTCAGGATGATACAACTGGACGGTCCACTAGGCAAGCCAATCTCAGGGCGTCGGACCGGAGGAGATCCTACAAAGCCGCGAGGTAGCGCTCGGCATCGAGAGCTGCCTGACAACCGTTACCGGCGGCGGTGATCGCCTGGCGGTAGACGTGGTCAGAGACGTCACCAGCCGAAAAGAGGCCGACGATGTTCGACTTTGTGTCGTGTCCGTTCTGGAGAATATATTTCTCGTCATCGAGAGCGACGCCGGATCCTTCGAGAAAACCGGTCGCCGGATCGTGACCGATCGCGACGAAAACGCATTTCACTTCGAGTTCAGAATTGTCTTCGCTCTGATTGTTGTAGAGAGTCACCGCACGAACTTCACCTTCGTCGTCGGTTAGGTATTCCTTCACTTCCGAGTTCCAGACCGGTTCGATTTTGTCGTTTGCGAGAACGCGGTCGGCCATGATCTTCGAAGCGCGAAGCTCATCGCGACGGTGAACGAGGTAAACCTTGCTCGCGAACTTGGTGAGAAAGTCAGCCTCTTCGCAGGCGGAGTCGCCACCACCGATGACGGCGACAGGAACGTCCGGGTAAAAAGCGCCGTCGCAGGTCGCGCAGGAAGTGACTCCATGTCCGACCAGGGACATTTCGTTTTCAAGTCCGAGGTAGCGGGGGATCGCTCCCGTCGCAACGATGACTGCTTTAGTCTCATGAGTGGCTCCTCCCTGCGTCTCCAGGGTGAAGTGACCGGCGTCTTCTTTTTTGACCGAGCTGACGAGATCGTATTCGACGCGAGTGCCGAACTTTTCGGCCTGCTTCTGCATATTCATCATGAGCTCGGGGCCCTGAATGCCTTCGGGGAAACCGGGGAAGTTTTCGACTTCGGTCGTTGTCGTCAGCTGGCCGCCGGGTTGTTCACCGGCAAGGACGAGTGGTTTCAGATTGGCGCGGGCAGTGTAGATCGCTGAGGTCCAACCGGCGCAACCGGTACCGATGATGATGACGTTTTCCATGGGGCGGAATGTGAGGGGTAATAGGGGTTGAATCAATCGTTAAAATATCTCAAAGAGGAAGTCTCTCGCGGAGCGCTGATGTCTTTTTCCAGAAGCCGAAGAATCCGGCGGTGGCGCGTTGCATTGCTTCCGTGTCTTCGTCACGCCGGATCAGATGCAGCGAAACATCGGCCTTTTCGAGCGCGCTGGTTAGGCGGGGTAATTCGTCAGTGAGCGGGCCGGTGAATGGCTGCATCGCGACGATCGCCGAAAGACCATTTTCTTTTGCTCCGGTCACGAGCGCTTCTCCTAAGTCGTCGGCGTTTGAAATTCCTGACACGAGATCGAAATGGGAGCCTGCTCGGCTCGTGCCATCGGAGAGGGCGTGCGTCAGGAATTCGCGCTTCCGGTCACTGTAGTTGTGCTGTTCCCAGAGGGTGCGAGGCCGCGGCGCGAGGAGCGCTTTCGGATGCAACCCTGCGAGCGGTGATTTTTCCAGAAGGAGGTCTTCATCGTGAATCCAGATCCCGAGTCCCTCTGCGGGGAGCAGGGCTGGATCTTCACATAGAGGGACGGACCCACAGTTGGGATGTTCCTCAAAATCGAGGCCGGGGGCGGGTGAGGGGTTTTCTAATCGACTGAGTCCCTGAGAGTTAGCGCTTAGAAGATCGGCTTCGACATAACGTTCGAGGTTTGAGCGGCGGACGAGATAGCTCTTTCCGCGCGTCTGGAGCCCCGCGACCCAGCGCCAGGAGAGCGTGTTCGAGGCGGCATCTCCGTCGAGAAGATGCCGTTGAAAAAAGTCGGCTCCGAGTTGCCAGGGGAGACGCTCGATATGAATCCAGAAAGAGGCCCACCACATCCGCGCGTGATTGTGCAGGTAGCCGGTTTCGATGAGCTCTTTTGCGAAATGATCCATCATCGCGACTCCGCTCCGGCCCGCCGCGACTTCGGTGGCGCGATCGTTCCATTCGAGTCGTGAAAGGTCGTTGATGTAGTCTGTCCAGATTGAAGGTCGCAATTCGAGCCAGCCTTTCCAGTAGAGCCGCCACCAGATTTCCTGCTCGAATTTTTCGATCTTGCCCGCAGAGAATTTTTCCCGCGCTGCTTCGCAGATTTCGGACTCGAGAAGGAGGCGGGTCCGAGTTGCCGTGGAAAGGCGTGACACGTTCCCGTGACCGGGGAGAACGTGATTTCGAGTATCCGCGTATTTCCCCGCCGATTCTTCTAAAAAATCGGAAAGGCGGTTCAGGGCCTCATCCCGCGTTGCGGGAAGGAAAACTGATCTTTCAGGATCCATGCGAGCTAGCGTTACGAGCGCTGGAGCGATTTCGTCGACACCGTTCTGAGCAATACTTCACTTCATCCCAGCACTTCTCCCATTTCTTTCGCCAGGTGAAAGGCAGGCCGCAGACGAGGCAGGTTTTTGAGGGAAGGTCTGATTTTTTGCGCTGCTTCATTTGTCGTGAAAGACGTGACGTCCCGTGGCGTAATGGATACGATGCCAGGAATGACCTCACGCCTCCGATATTTGCTTTCCGTTCTCGTGATCGTGGTGCTGGCTGAAGTAGCGGGAGCAGAAACTGTCAAATCAGTCGTCGCTGAAACCGTCGCGGCGGGGAAAGGACTTTCGACAGAGGAAGCAGAAAGTGCGGAACGCCTCGTCCTGATCGGTTTGAAAGAAGAGCGCGTCCTCGAAGTCTGGTCCACTGATGCGGAAGGGGTTCACAAGAAGATTCGGTCCTACCCTTTCACCGCGTTTTCAGGCAAAGCGGGACCGAAGCTACGGGAAGGGGACCTGCAGATTCCGGAGGGGATTTACGAGATTGAATACCTCAATCCGCAGAGCAGCTACCATCTTTCGATCAAGTTGGATTACCCGAATGCGTTCGACCGGGCTAAGGGGAAAGAAGAGGAACGGGAGTTACTCGGGGGCGAGATTTTCATCCATGGGCGCGCCGTCACGATCGGATGCATCCCCATCGGAGACGAGGCGATCGAAGATCTTTTTACGATGGTTGCTCAGGTCGGGAAGTCGAAGGTGAGCGCGATCATCGCTCCGGGAGATTTTCGGGAGAGCCTTGAGATGCCAGAGATTGAATCAGTGGACTGGGAGGCGGAGCTTTACGAGATCGTGAGCGAGGCGATGGAGCCTTTCGTTTCGGTTGGGGAGCAGGATTGAGATTGAGAACGTTCACTCCACTTCGGGGAGCCCAAATGCCATGACGCTCCCGAGAATGCCGAGGATCGCGAAGACAAGGATGACGGCCTGTTCTCCCACCGCTCCGGCGAGGAGTCCGAAAGAGCCGCTCGCGAGAAGAACGAGCCCCATGAGGGTGTTGCTCACCGCGACGAGGCGGGCACGATTGTCGTTCGTGGCGTGATCGACGAGGTAGGTCTTCCGCCCGAGACGAATGCCGGTGTGCGCCAGTCCGATCAGAAAAAACAGACCGCCGTAAATCCAAAGAGCGGCGAGCCGGTCCATTTCCAATTCAGAAATACCTGCGGTGAGGCAGCCGATCACTCCGGCGCTGAGACCGGCGATCGCGAGTGTTTTGCGGCTGCTGCGATCCGAGAGTTTTCCCCAGGTTGCACCACTGAGGGCAGTAGCGAGACTTCCGGCGATCATGAGAAGGCCGAGGCCCGCGGCTTTCCCCTCCGTCGCGCGGTGAGCGAGGACGACATAGAAAGGCATCGAGAGAACGGTGCTGGCGAGGAGCGCTCTCGCGATACAAAAGCGAAGGAAGACCTTGTCTTCGCGAAGAAATTTCAAACTCGTGAGAGCATCGAGAAATGGATTTCCCTCTTTTGTGGTTTCGCTAGTTTCTTCAATGAGCCGACTCATGACGAAGGCAGCGATGAGCCAAAGGGTGCCGGCGACAAAGAGGAGTGTCGCAAAAAGTTCGACGGGAAGACTCTTTGCAGGATTGAGTGCGAAGAAGATGCCGACCGCGACAGCGACCCAGCCGGAAATCGAGGAAGCCAGTCCGCTAAGACGTCCTCGTTTCGTTTTCGGGATCGTTTTGCCGAGAAGATCTTTGCCGGTGATGGAGCAGACACCCCGGGCGAGACTGAAAATCACGAGGAGGCCGATGATGCTCCACCCGGCCGTCTTGCCGGTGAGAAAAAGCGCGACGAAACCCATGCCGAGAATCGCCAATCCTTGCACGGCGCTGCCAACGACCCAGAAGCCGCGCCGGATTTCGAATCGTCTCAGAAACTGACTGAAGACCATTTGCGGGACGAGCGAACCGGCTTCACGAATCGGGACGAGAAGCCCTATCGTCGCGGCCGGCGCTCCGAGCGCGGTGAGAAGCCAGGTGAGAATCAGCCCCGGTTTGCTGAGTTGGTCACCGGTCTTCGAGCCGACGTAGGCGATGACCTGCTGGCGAAAATTTTTGGAAACGGTGGATTCGTCGGGCATAGAACTAAGTCGTTTTCTTTATCCGGAGGGGAATCAACAGGGTGTGCTCATTGACCTGACAGGGTTGACTCTTCTTCGCGTCGCCGCCCGGCAATTTCATTCACCATCTGCGTGAAGACAAAATGATGGAACGGCAGCACCGCGAGCCAGTAGAGTCTTCCCAGCAAACCTCTTGGGCGGAAGGTCGCGGTCTGGACGACACGCCAGGCTTTGTTGATCGAGGGGTTCCGGTTCGGCTCAATTTGAAATTCGAGCCAGGCGTCACCGGGAAGTTTCATTTCTGCGTAAAGGATGAGCCGTCGCTTTTCCCGATCCGATACTAACACTCGCCAAAAATCGAGGGCATCACCGGGGTTGAGTTCGCTCGGGTGGCGGCGCCCGCGTCGCAGGCCGGAGCCGCCGACAATTCGGTCCATCCATCCGCGAAGTTTCCAGGCCCAGTCCATCGAGTACCAGCCTTCCTTGCCTCCGATGCGCCAGATATTCTCCGCGACTTCTTCCGGGTCCCGATTGAAAGGGAGGACGCGCTGATCGGAGTAAACCCCGAAGCGAGGCACTTCAATGCGACGAAGAAGGTGGACGTCCATTCGCCCCGATGAGAGCGAATCGATCCAACTCGATTTGACCTGATTCTGCTCGATCATCGAGAAGGCCCGCTTCACGGCATCGGGGTAGGAAATGAGATCGAGATCGACGATTTCACGAATCCGGTTCTCGGAGGACGACATGTCATAAGTCAGACTGTCGACGAGACTGCGAGCGAGAGGGTAGCTCGCGTTGGTCATGAAAAAGAGCCAATAGCTCGAGAGCTTCGGGGTGATCAAAGGAACCGGGAGAAGAACACGACCGAGCCCGCGGACTTCGGCAAATTGCATCAGCAGATCCTGATATGAGTAGGCTTTCGGCCCGGCAATATTGAACGTGCCATCGAAGGTGCGTTCGTTGCCGATCACGCCGGTGAGGTAGTCGATGACGTTGCGGACCGCGATCGGTTGGCAGGGGTTTCGCAGCCACTTCGGAGCGATCATGACCGGCAGTTTTTCGACGAGGTCGCGGATGATTTCGAACGAGGCGCTGCCGGCTCCAACGATGATCGCGGCACGGAGGACGGTGGCCGGAACTGCTCCACGAAGGAGGATTTCCTCAACATTTAATCGCGAAGCGAGATGGGGTGAGAGCGACTCCTTTGGGTGGTTGACGATCCCGCTGAGGTAAATGACTTGCCGCGCCTTCGTGCTCTCCAGGGCGGAGAGAAAGTTTCGCGCGGAGAGGTCCTCGAGATCATAAAAATTTTTCGCTCCGCTCCCCATCGAGTGGACGAGGTAAAAGGCGATCTCAATATCTTCGGGGATCCCACTCAGTGAGTCACGATCGAGAAGGTCGCCCTCGATAATCTCAAGTTTGCTGCCCTCGTAGTCACCCTCGAGAAACCGCGAAGTCGGAAAGCGGCGGGCATCGCGCACGAGGCAGACAACCTCGTGCCCCTGGTCGAGGAGCACGGGGAGAAGCCGCATCCCGATGTAACCGTTCGCTCCGGTAAGGAGAACTTTCATTCGATGCCGAAATGTTGACGTAGCTGTCTCGCCGCCGCAACGCCCGTTTCAATGGCGCGGGGAATACGACCTTTACCGATGAAGGCATCGCCGGCAAAAAAGAGACCGACCTCGGCGCCCGGCTTCATCGCTTCGAGGCTGGCGGCGGAGTAGGGGTGAGCATACTTCCAGCGCTGCGTATCGGCCCATTGCAGTGGTGGCAGATCACTCCCGAGAAGGTCACTCACGGCTTCGTGGGCTGCCTTGATAATATCCTCCTGTGGATCTTCATAGTGATCCTTCGTCCAGGCCGGAGCCATCTGCGCGATGAGAAGGGTTTCTCCGGAAGGGACATGATCCGCTTTCTGATTTTCATGACTGACCCAGGCGACAGCGTGCTCGCGATCGCTGTTGATAAGTGCATAGGACTGCCCGGGGAATGAGAACTCACCGGCAAAGTTCAGCGCAACACAAAATTGACTGTGATAGCGAGACTGAGCGAGTTCCGCGGTGAGGGTCTCGATGAGATTGAACTCGACTTCACTTTGATGGAGAAGGGCGATCGACTGGGGAGCAGGAGGCGTCATGAGAACCGCATCGAAGCCGTCGTACGAGTTCAGTTGATCATCGATCAAATTCCAGGAATCGTTTTCGTTTTCCAGCTTCGTGATCGTCGTTTCTCTTTCGACCTGGAGACTACCGACCTCGACCATGAGTTTTCCAAGCGTGCTGATGCCTCCTTTGTAGCTCCACTTCGCTCCGGCGTTCAGTCCCGGATCTCCTGCTTCGATGGATCCATCGGAAGAAAAGGTCCAAACATCTCCCATGATTCGGCAGAGGCCGTCCGTGGGAAGATCGCGGAAGAGGAGGGCCGCAACATCGTTGCAGTTCACCTTGAAATAGTTAGCGCCGTAGTCGTAGCGACAGCCGTTTTTTGATCGAGACGCGGCGCGCCCCGAGAAGCCCTTGCTCTTTTCGAAGAGAACAATTTCTGCTTCAGTTTCTGCGAGTTGGAAGCCGGCAGCGAGCCCCGAAAGGCCAGCTCCGATGATAGCGATTCTAGGCATAGCGGGCTGACACCGTTACGCCGCTCGGTCGAAATTCGGTTTTCCTGCGGCCTAGTAGCTCTTCGCAAAAATGACGCGGCCTTCGGCCGGCTTGCCCGTGTAAATGCAGGTGCCGGCTTCGCCGCGCAGTTTGGCATCTTTGGGAATACAGCGAACGGTCACCTTCAATTCCTGCTGAAGAGCTTCTTCGTCTTCAACGCCGCCAGCCCAGTGAACGAGAGCGAATCCGCCATGAATTTCGGGCTGATCTTTGTTCTCAGCGGTGAAGAAAGCGCGGAAGTCATCCATCGAGGTGATCTCAACGGTGTGCTCGTTGCGGAAATCGCGGGCGCGCTTCAGAAGCGTGTCCTGAATTGACTGCAAGGTTTCGACGATGCCGGAGACGGCTTCTTCGTTCGGGATAAATTGCTTATCCTTCGGTGCACGGTCGCGACGGGCCATCGCGACGGATCCTTTCTCAAGATCGCGTGGTCCGATCTCAATGCGAACGGGGACGCCCTTCTTAACCCACTCCCAGGTTTTCACGCCGCCACCGAGGTCACGCTTGTCGATTTCGACGGAGATCTTTTCGTCGTGGAAACGTTGCGCTTTGATTTCGGCAGCGAGCTTTTCACAGGCTTCATGGACGGATTCTTCATGCTCAGGCTTCGGGGTTACCGGAATGATCACGACCTGGGTAGGCGCGACGCGAGGAGGGAGGATGAGTCCATCATCGTCGGAATGCGCCATGAGGAGCGTCCCGATGAGGCGGGTGCTGACGCCCCAACTCGTCGTCCAGGCATGCTCGCGGCCTTGTTCGCGGCCTTCGAACTCGATTCCGGCAGCCTTGGAAAAGTTCTGTCCGAGAAAGTGAGAAGTACCGGCCTGGATTGCTTTCCGATCCTGCACCATCGCCTCGACCGTGAAGGTATTGAGCGCTCCAGGAAAACGCTCCGCTTCAGTTTTTTCTCCTGCGATAACCGGCACTGCGAGATGATCAGTGAGAAAACGCTCGTAGACCTCGTGCATCTTCGTGGTTTCCACCATCGCCTCTTCCGCGGTTTCGTGCGCGGTGTGACCTTCCTGCCAGAGGAATTCGGCGGTGCGGAGGAAAAGGCGGGGGCGCATTTCCCAGCGCATCACGTTGGCCCACTGGTTAATGAGAAGGGGAAGATCGCGGTAGCTCTGGACCCATCGGGCGAAGGC
>JARGOD010000102.1 GCA_029210205.1 Verrucomicrobiales bacterium
CCAGTGATGATGGTGGAATCAGGTGTGCTTTTTTTCCCGTGCTGGTAGTGCGGCCAGTGAAAGTGGAGCGCGTCGCGGCTTCGGCTGATGTCGCCCTTCTGGTAGAGAGCAGGGATGAGGCTGCCTCCTTCGACCGCTTCAGGCCAGGTCTCGATTCCAGCGAGCTCGCAAATGGTGGGGAGGATGTCGTAACCGATGGCAGGCTGACGGGAGACCGAATTGGATTCAATGCCGGGGCCGGTGACGATGAAGGGGACGCGAACGCCGGCTTCCCAGATAGTGGCTTTGCTGCCGCGGAGGGGGCCGTTGATATTGCCGGGGCTCTCGACGGGGAAAGTGCCATTGTCAGACGTGAAGATGACATAGGTGTTGTCCGCGACTCCGGAAGCAGCGAGCGCATCGAGGAGTTGCCCGATGGATTCATCCATGTCAGCGATCATGGCAGCGAAAGGAACGCTGTCGTGACGGTCGCCGGCGGTCGCTGACTCAAATCGCGCGAAGGTTTCGGGCCGGGCCTGCAAAGGCAGGTGAGTGGCGTAGTGGGAAACCTGAAGGTAGAACGGTTTTTCGCGGGCGCTCTGCTCCTTCATCCAGTCAATGGCGCGCTCGGTGATGCTGAAGCAGCGTTTGGGGTCCTTGGGTAAGTTGTCCTTTTTGCCACCCTCAGCATTACCCGTCGAGCTGTCGCCCGCGTCGAAGCCGTGGGCTTCGGGGCCCCCTCCATTGAGGTGCCATTTACCAAAGTGGGCAGCGATGTATTCGGGGTGAGTCGCCTTAAGAAGCTCAGGGATGGTCTGCTCTTCTTCCGGCAGAGCGTTGATGTGCTGAGGCGGCAGGAGGCGATTACCTTCGTAGAGGCCGCCAGAATTACGATTGCAGATGTCGGTGAAATGAAGGGCTGCAGGGCTGCGTCCGGTGAGAAGCGCAGCACGCGAGGGCGAGCAGTTGGGATGCGCTGAGTAGCCTTGAGTGAATCGCATCCCGGCGGCGGCGAGACGTTCGATGTTGGGGGTTCGGTGAAAGTCGCTTTTGGAGTCGGGGACTTTGGGGTCGTAGGCAACGGAAGTCGTGCCCCAGCCCTGATCGTCAGTGAGGATGACGATGAAGTTGGGGGGCGGATCTTCTGAAAGTGCAAGCCCGGGAAAAATAGCGATTAATAAAATGATAAATTGCTTCATGATCTAAATTGCACCTGCCACCAACCCTGAGGCCCGGTTGAGGCTACCGAGATAAGGCAACTCGGTGATAGGCGGTAAGATTGATTGTGAGATCTTTGCCCGAAAAAGAATGAACGTATAGGTCAGGTGATCTCGCTTTTTGTATAAATGCGACATTTCACCGTGCGTGACCATGGTCACGAGCTTTCCGGTGAATTCAACACCTACTGAGTCATTTTCAAATTGCGAAACTCAGTGTCCCGCGGCTTCTCCCGCCTGCCTGGCGTCCCGGCTCATCTCTTCCTGAAACATGACCGCCATGCCGCGGAGCTTCCGGCTTATTTCGCGATTGCGAACGGGCTTCGACTCCCCGGGATCCGCCTCCAGGTCATAGATGATCGAGACCGGGTTGAGATGCATCTTGTATTTACCGGAGCGCACCGCCGCGAGGGCGCCATGGCTCCCGTGGTAAAAGAAGGCATTGATGTAATCCTCGCGATCGAAGTACTGCTCCCATTCCAGGCCCTGTTCCCAGCGTCGGCGCAGGGGCAGGTCCGCGTTGAGGGAGAGACCCGCTTCGGCCGCGGGTATGCCTTCGCTCTCCCCGGTCATGAGCGGCCAGAGGTCCCGGCCGTCGATGATGGGATGATCCTCAGGAATTCGAATCCCTGCCGCGGTCGCCAGGGTGGGGAGCCAGTCGAGCGCGCTCACGACTTCGGAACACTCTACTCCTTGCTGCACCCCGGAACCGGGACCGTGAATGATACCAGGCACGCGGAGGCCTCCCTCCCAGGTGGAGATCTTGCGACCCTGGATGGGCTGGTCCGCATCGCGTCCCGGACCACGACCGTTGTCGGAGGAGTAAACGACGATGGTGTTTTCATCGAGACCGAGCTCCTCAAGCGTGTCCATGAAGCGGCCCACGTGATGATCGAGCTCCTGGATGGCGTCCCCGTATTCCTGGTCATTCTTCCAGTTGGAGCTCCCCTGGAACTTCGGGCTCACCCCCAGCGGATGGTGCAGCATTGTGTGAGGCAGGTAGAGGAAGAACGGCTGGTCCGCGTTCTTTGTGATGAACTGAATGGCTTCGTCCGTGTAGAGCTGGGTCAGTTCGGCGGGATCGGCCGGTCGCTTGACGACTTCCCCGTTGCGAAGAATGGGCACCCCTTCCTCACCGAAGTAGACCGTCTCGACGGGGTCGAGATTAGAATACATCCCGAAGTGATAGTCGAATCCCTGGGCATTCGGAACGAAGGGATCGAGATCTCCCATGTGCCACTTTCCGACGCAACCCGTGGCATACCCATTGGCCTTGAAGAGCTCGGCAATCGTGACCTCGTCGGGATGGATGCCGCGATTGGAGTCGGCGCGCTGCACCCAGGTTTCCATTCCGATGCGGCGCGGGTATGCGCCCGTGAGAAGCCCTGCACGCGAGGGGCTGCAAATGGGAGCGGCAGCGTAATAATCAGTGAAGCGAATGCCTTCCGCCGCGAGCCGATCGATGCGCGGGGTTTTCACTTCGGTGGCTCCGTAACAGCCCAGGTCATAGTAGCCCTGGTCATCGATGAAGATGATCACCACATTCGGCGGCTCCGCCCGCACCGGCGCGACGCCAAGACATAGGACCGAAAGAAGAAGGAAAATAGGAAAACGCATAATGAATTTTTGTTTAAAGGTGAACGCGCCTTAGACCGCAATGCTCACGCCGCCTTTAGCCGCGGACTCGTAAACTTTCTCCGCGATGCGGATGTCGCGCAATCCCATCTCGCCGGGAGTTTTGAAGGTCTTGTCGCCGTTCTTGATCGCTGTCGCAAAGGCATCGAGCAGGACGGCCTGCTGCAAAGTCTGCTCGGCCGGAATCTCCTTCCGGTTGTGGAAAAGCGCCTTCGGGTTAGGCGTGCCGTTTGACTGGGTAAACACGCCGCCGGGACGCCCGTCCTCACGAACCCCGCTTCGAATTTCAATCGCGCCTTTGTCCCCCAGCGTCGTGCACTGGTGATAATTCTGGCTGTAGCTGGCACGGCAGAGTGCCTGGAAGCCGTCGTCAAAAAGCATTTCAAAACTCATCGTTTCCTCGATGCCGTCGGGGAACAATTCAGGGTGCCGCGTCGTAGGAAGACCCCGCACCGAAACCGGCTCCTTTCCGGTGAGGTAACAGGCCGCCTGGATCGGGTAGACTCCTGTATCAAAAAGAGCTCCGCCACCGGTCATCTTCGGATCGAGGAGCCACTTCTTAATCTTATCTTTGTTAGGGCCGGCCAGCGCACCGGCATATCCCCAGGAAAATTCGTAGTTGCCGCTGGCGATGTCACCGATGACGCCCTTCCCAATCAGTTCGATCGCTTTGACGTGATGTGGCTCCCATTGGAGTCGGTAGTTCACTCCGAGAAGGACGTCGGCTTCTTTGGCAGCCGCGATCATGGCTTCGCATTCCTCGCTGGAAATCGCCATGGGTTTTTCGACCATGACGTGCTTGCCGGCCTTGGCGCACTTGATGGCGAACTCGGCGTGCATGGAGTTGGGCAAGGCGATGTGAACCATGTCGATGCGATCGTCTTCCGCGATCTTGTCGACCGTGTCGTAGGTGTAAATCGCATCTTCAGGGAAGCCATACTGGGCCGCCCACTCCTTGCCCTTCGTATCCGGGTTTCCTGTCACGACACCGGCGAGGGTGACGTGCTCGCAGGCAGCCACCTCTGGAGCGATATTGCCGGTGGCATACCCTCCCAGCCCCACAATGGCGAGACCGAGCTTTTTATCACTGCCCTGCGCGAGGGCCTGGTGAAAGGAAGGCGCGACTCCCGCAGCGAGGGCGGTGGCGATGCCGCCACGGGTGAATCGGCGGCGAGAGAAGGACGAAGTGATGTCAGTGGATTGGCTCATGAGATAGTTTGGTTAGCTTTTTGAAAGGGAACGAGTTTGATGTCGTGTTTTAAAATTGGGCCACGTAGGCGGCGTCGCGTGTCGTCACGCAGATCCAGCCATCGGGATGAAAGGCAATCGCTGTGGGCTTAGAGGGAAAAGCGTAATTTCCGAGCAGCGCGCCATCAGCCTGATACACCGCCACCGAAGTTTTGGCCGCGCTCCAGAGGCGCCCCTGAGAATCGAGGGTCAGCCCATCAAGACCGAACAACTCACTCGTCGCAAAGATCTCGCGGGCACCCACCGTGCCATCGTCGAGGATGGGCGCGCGATAGATGTTCTTAGACATGCTGTCTGTGAAAAACAGGGCCTTCCCATCCTCGCTGATGGCAATGCCGTTGGGCTTCTTTGCATCTTTCACCACGGCGGTGAGCTCCTTGGTTTCCGGCTCGAGGCGGAAAATGTACTGCCCCTCCAGTTCTTTCACTTCGTCCGGGCGGAGACCATACAGGAAATCTGGATCAGTGAACCAAAGGCTTCCGTCAGGATGCACTCGCAGATCGTTGGGGAAATTGAGCTGCTTGCCTTCAAAGCGATCCGCCAGCACCGCCGTGCACTCCGCCTGCTCATTCCAGCGAGTCACCTGACGGGTCGTCTGCTCTACCACGTAGTAACCGCCTTTGCCATCGGGGCGGAATGAAGTGGCCTCGGGAGAATCATTACGCCAGACGCGCAGTCCCTTTTCAGATGACCAGCGAAATACGAAACCATCGTGATGGGCCGCATAGATGAGAGTAGGCTCTCCATCGACAGTGATCCACTGAGGCCCCTCGCTGCCACCGTAACCACCACCGAGTTGTTTCCACTCTCCCTGGATGACCGGCACCGAGCCCGAAGCCGTCACTTTCGGTACGCCTTTTTGTTTAAGATGAAACGTGAAGAAGGCATCCAGTTGATTCAGGGTGATGTCGAAAGACTCCTGCTTGTTCAGTAGCGGATGGGGCGCTCCCTTGACCACGAACAATCCGGTCGGAACGCCGAGAGTCATAGCGTCGTGCCGCAGCGTGTCACCCCGAGTACTGGGATCATCAAACTCACCCGCCAGGAAGAAAATGGCAGGGTCACCGGCATCAAGATGGGTTCGAGGCGATGCCAGTCGGTAATTGTCAGGCACTTCGTCCTGGGAGCCTCCCAGAAACTGCTGCCAGATTTCCGCCTCCGCCGACTTCAGTCGATTGCGCTCCGACATGAAATCGGACTGCCCTCCCATAGGAGCCGAGGCCTGAATCGTGCTGGAGAAATCGCGGTAGCCACCCTCACCCTCCAGTTCCTCAGTACCGCCGGAGGTTCCCAGTAACGCTGCAAGGTGCCCTCCTGCGGAAGCGCCTGTGGCGCCGATAAAATTCGGATCAATCCCCCACTTCTCCGCGTTGGCACGCAGCCAGCGCACCGCCGCTTTGCAGTCGTGGATGTGTGCGGGAAACTGGGCCTCCCCGGAAAGTCGATAGTCGATAGAGACCGTGACGTAGCCACGAGCGGCCAACGCCTTTGCGATGTTGGCATGATGGCGCCGATCGCCCTTGCGCCAACCTCCGCCGTGAATGCATACGATCGCCGGCAGGGCTCCACTCGCCTTTTTGGGACGATAGAGATCCAACTTGAGTTCCCGGTCGTCGATTCGGGCAAAGGTCAGATCGAGATGTGACTCTACCTGCTCATCGATCTCGGAACCGAGCTTCGTGGGAGACAGCTTTTCCCATTCTTCCTGCGCCTGAGTGCTGTGAGAACAAGCTCCCGCGAGGATTCCCATCGTCAGGATCCTCAGCGTCAAGAGCTTCCCCAGTCGATACTGCGGAACAAGGTGAGATAAAAGCATACCCCTATACTCCCAATCCCAAATGAATTGCCCAAACTTTGTTCTCCTTTTTGAAGAAATTAAGGACAGGCCCCGAGAAATTCCGGCGCAGACAGCCGATGGGTATATCGATGCGCATGACTTTCTGTGTAGAGGTAACGCCTGACACTGGATCAGGCGAAGATCTCCGTCACCGCTTTGCCTTTTCCGTCTTCCGTCACATAGAACGGACGCCCTTCGATATCGAATTCCGTCTTAGGACTGATTCCCATGGCAGTCATCATGGTGGCGTGGAGGTCCATGACAGTGACCGGATTCTCAACCGCGATGAGAGGGCGCTCGTCCGCGGTTTTACCATAGAGATGACCTTTCTTAACACCGCCACCGAAGGTCATCACGCTAGTACCTCCAGTGAAATGTCGATGGAGGCCATAATGCTTCTCCTCGGTGATGAAGTCACCCTTGTGAGCCGCCTGATCATTGGCTTCGGAGCCCGGTTTCCCTTCCATGATGGCATCGCGACTGAACTCGGAGGCAATCACAACCAGCGTGCGATCGAGCAAGCCTCTCTCCTCCAGATCTCGAATGAGCCGGGCGATGGGCCGATCAATTTCAGCGTGCATCCTTGCGGCGGTCTTGTGGCCGTCAGCGTGGGTGTCCCAGTGGAGAAACGGCACATACTCCGTAGTGACTTCCACAAAGCGAGCACCGTTCTCAACGAGACGACGGGCCAACAGGCAGCCACGCCCAAACCGACCCGTGTCGTAGGCCTCGCGAACGTCTTTTGGCTCCTTCTCGATGTCGAAAGCTTCGCGCTCTTTTGAACTGAGGAGGCGATAGGCATTGTCCATTGATCGCATCAATGATTCACGCTGATGATCGCTGGCATACTCACGATGCGGACTGCTATCGGCGAGTTGGCGAAAGAGTTTGTCGCGGTTGGCGAATCGGTCACCGGTCATGCCTTCAGGTGGGCGGACCGATTGCGCGGCCTCTTCCGGAAAAGGCAAATTCATCGGCCCGTATTCGCTGCCAAAGAATCCAGCGGTGGTGAAGGCCTTCAGTTCCTCCTTTTCCCCCACTCCTTCGAGTCGTTGCCCGATGTTGATAAAGGGAGGCATGACCTCATTTCCTGGACCTAACACTCGTGCCATCCACGATCCAATATGAGGACAGGCTACCGTCTGCGGCGGAACATACCCTGTGTGCCAATGATACTGGTGGCGGGAGTGAAGAATGCTGCCGAGATCAGGCTGCACCGCAGAGCGGATCAGGGTGCCGCGATCCATGACTTGAGCAATATTTTCAAGGCCGGCGCAGATCTTGATATCATCGACGGCCGTGTCGATGGAGGGAAAGGTGCTCAGCACCGAATCGACTGCCATTCCGTTCTCATAGGGAGCAAAACGCTTGGGGTCGAAGGTTTCAGGGGCGGCCATGCCTCCTGCCATCCAGAGAAGGATACAGGCATCCGCTTTGGCTTCCGGATGGTCGATTCCCTTTCCACGGACAAATTGCGGCGCTCCTGACATCCAGGCGGCAGTCGAAGCAGCGGAGAGTTTCGCGAGGAAGTCTCGGCGAACAATGGGTTCCGGTGCGGTGGGGTCGATATCAAATTTCATCTGTGGTGCAAAGGTAGAGTTTTATCGAACGATGAAAAAGTCGGGCGTCATGGTGAGGGCCCACAGCAAATCAGTGATGCCATCAATGGATGGCTCATCGCCGAGAGCAGTTCGAAGAATCCCGGTTTCTTCAACCGTCGGAAGTCGCGTCAGCAGAGCAAGATAGACTTCCTCAATTAATCCTTCTGTTCCGTTGCTGCTGGATGTGAGCTTTTCAGCTCCGGCGCGGAGGTTTTCGATCAACGAAGGGCTGGTAGAGAGATTAACTGCTTCCAAAGTTGAAAGTTCACCGGGACGAGAAGTGACGATTTGATCCCGGTTGGGACGTCCTAAAGAACGCATCAACTCATCAGCCTTGATCAGCGAAGCTCGCACCCGGTGTTCGCTCCCGACAGAAGCAGAGGCCAGAGTGATTCCGATGTTTGCGTCCGTTTGTTTTTTCCAAGTGCTATTGGATAGAACCCGGGCGGTTTCCCAATCCAATTCGTCGAGCTTCCATTTTCCCGGCCGGGTTCCAGTGGGAACGGTTTCGCTGACCTGCCAGCTTGCATCAGTTACGATGACCTCATCAGTTCCATCTTCGTATTCGAGCCGAAGCGCAGCGAATGCTCCCGCTACATTAGGCTTGGCTCCCCGGTTCTCTGCCACGATCAGAATACGGTTCCGACCGGGTTGAACCTGAGAGGTAATCGAAGCAGCATCCAGATCGGTCCACTTCTCACCGCTCAGGACCTGGCGGTTATTGAGATAGAGGACGTAGGCGTTATCAGCAGCGGCAATAACGCCCGCAGATCGAATCGGTTTCGCAGGCTTAAAATCGCGGCGCAATAATATCTTCTCTCCGTCCAAGGGTAAGCCTTTATCAACGGACGGCCCCCAAACCCAGGAACTGGATAAGGAAAGTTCCTCGACCAGACCGGGTGAAACGATGCCGCGAGCGACCGGCGCATCGTAGGCCGTAGGCCCCGCGTCAGTGATCTGCCAAATCGCATCGACGAACTGTTCGGCCGTG
Organism: Verrucomicrobiales bacterium; assembly: GCA_029210205.1. Taxonomy (GTDB): domain Bacteria; phylum Verrucomicrobiota; class Verrucomicrobiia; order Verrucomicrobiales; family DEV007; genus Arctic95D-9. The sequence goes on from JARGOD010000102.1 coordinate 8,509, forward strand.
AGTCGTTTTGCCCGGGGCCCGTCATAGGTATACTCAGAGGCATCGTCTGTATCCTGAAGGGCTGGGCTGAGACTTTGGTAGGCCTGGGAGGAAACTATGACACGCAGGGTGCGCTTCAAATCGTACCCGTTTTCCTGAAAATCAGAGGCAAGCCAATCGAGCAAATCGGTATTCCATGGTTCGGTTTGCATCGCGTCGAGAGGATGGACAATCCCGCGGCCCATCAACTGCCCCCAGAGACGATTCACGATGGTGCGCGGAACCCGGCCATTTTTCGGATGCACAAGAAGTTCAGCCAGTTGCCTGAGCCTTTCGTCTTTCGGTGCGGTCGGATCGACCTGACCAATTTCCGGGAAGAGCCAAGCGGCTTTGGCGGATTCCCCGGTAGCCTTGTCACAACGGTAAAGGTCCAGCGGTTCTTCGGAATAGATCGCAGCCAGTCCGTAGGCTTCTGCTAGAGTCCAGCGATCAATAAAGCTGTCATGACAGGATGCGCACTTCATATTGATGCCAAGAAGCGACTGGGAGACGCTTTGAGAAAACTGGATGGGGACAGTTTGACCTGCTCTCACGGTTCCCCTCCATTTGATCCCATTAATAAATCCGGCGCTCTGGTCGTCTGGCGGTGAAATCAGCTCGCGCACCATGGTGTCAAAAGGCTTGTTCTTCTTCAGCGACTCGTAGAGCCAGGCACTGATCTGAGTCCTACCTCCGGTGATAAATCCCGTTCCGGCATAATCGTTGCGCAACAGATCATTCCAGAAGGTCAGCCAGTGTTCCGTGTAGGCGAGATCGCGAGAAAGAAGCTCATCGATGAGAGTATCTCGCTTGCCGGGATCGGAGTCAGCGAGAAAGGCCCATGTCTCCTGGGGAGACGGAAGCAAACCAATCAAATCGAAGGACACCCGCCGAAGGAAAGTGGCATCGTCGATAGGAGCAGGGCGCTCGTGTTCTCCCTCGGTCAAATAGTGATCGATCAATCGGTCCACCGGATTCTCACGGCCTTCCGTGATGAGCGGAAGTTCAGGACGATGCGGAAGAAGCGGCGGCTCGTAGGCAGGCTCACCAAAGGTAAATCCAGGCTCCCATTTCATTCCCTCGTTGACCCATCGTTTCAAAAGGTCGATCTCCGCCGCGGGAAGACGTGGCTTTTTCTCCGGAGGCATCATGTAATCCGGATCGGAGTCGAGAATGAGTTCAACGAAATAGGACTCGTCTGCTTTGCCGGGCACAGCCGTTTCGTCGTCGAGAAAAAGCGCGCGGGTATTGATGGAAAATCCACCCTTGGATTCGTCACCGCCATGGCACTCCGAACAATGTTCCTTCAAGATCGGAACGACCTGATGAGCAAAATCGATGGGCTCTGCCGAAGGCTCGGGCTCGGGCTCGGCAGCCGACAAAGCAGGGCTCTCCGAAAACAGAGTGAAGCTTAAGGCCCCGACGCCCCATAACAATAATTGGCAGTGGATAGATCGTGAAGTGGAAGCCATAGCAGTCTGGCTTGATATCGTCAGTGACTCGGCAATTCTGCCGGTCTTTCTCTTCTTTTTTCATTTTCTTTCCAAAAAAGGGGCAGAATAGAGGGAGTACGTCGATATATCAGTGATGGACTTCGAAGATCAGGAAAAAGGAAGCCAGTTGCTGCAACTGTTTTCCCGGCATAACCGGGAACTGCGCGCCTATTCCCGACTGATTCTGCCCTCCGTCGACCCCATCGACGATGTCATGCAGGAAGCCAGTATCGTGATCTGGGAAAAGCAGGACCAGTTGCACCACGAAGATGAATTTCTTCCCTGGGCCAAAGTCATCGTTCGCAACATCAGCTTCCGCCATCGCCGCAAACTGTTCAGGGATCGTCATGTTTTCGACGATGAACTTCTGGAGCGCATTCTGAACGAAGAAGAGGCTGAACAAGAAGAGGGAAACCGTTCCGGTGAAAGCTCCAGGGAATACGGTGCTCTGATCACCTGCCTCGACAAATTCTCCGACGAACGCCGCCAGCTCATCCTTGCCCCCTACGGGAAACCCGGTGCGGTAAAGGAACTGGCGGAACAGTCCACCCGCTCTCCTAACAGTCTCTACAAACTTCTGCAACGATTGCGAAGCAAGCTGGTGCGCTGCGTCGAAACCGAACTCAAAACCACACCTGCCCGATCATGAACACTCCGCGCCTGGAAGAACTCACGCAGAAATATGTGCTCGGGAATATCTCGAAGGCCGAAAGCGATGAGCTGGCCAGCTATCTCTCCCGGGACGAGGCGAAGGCAGCACGCGATCACTTTCGGCTCTCGCTGAAGACAGATGCCTATCTTCAAGAGGCAGCGGCAGAGATGGACGAACAGCCCGGTGCTGTCGCTTCTTCAAAAATCAAATTACGTGAGCGAAGCCTCTGGGCATTCGGAGGCATTGCCGCCGCCATTGCCGTCGGCCTGATCACCTGGATCCAGCCCCCCGCTCCCACCGGCGTGGCAACCGTTTACCGCACCGAAGGTCAAGCTCAGTCGACCGCCGGCCAAAGGCTCGTAACCGGAGATTTCCTCCAGAAAAATGATCGCCTCACCGTCACCGAAGGCCTAGTCGAACTCGTCTTCGCAGACACCGGCGTTCATGCCGTAGCTTCCGCTCCACTTTCGATGACGCTGCACAGTTCCGGGCGCGTCTTCCTTCATGGCGGTGACCTGAAACTCAGCGTCCCCCCGCAGGGAATTGGATTTATCGTGGAAACTGAAGAACGGGAAATCACCGACCTCGGCACCAGTTTTGTTGTCACGGCAGGGAAGGAGGGCTCGCGTGTTCTCGTGCTCGATGGCCTTGTCTCCATTGGACAAAAAGACAATGCCAGCCAGCAGTTCATGGTTGAAGGAGAAGCCGCCACTTTCGGGGAAGATGGAGAAATAGAACTCCTCAAAAAAAAGGTGAGCAAGATGCCTGAGCTTTCTCAGCTCGAGGGCAGCGCCAAGGGCTACACCGAACTCACCAGCCATCTCTACGCATTCACTCATTCTGAACCCCCCCCTGCGCACGCAAAACAGGATCTGATCGGTCAACGATTTCTTCCCCTCGCGAGATCCGGATTTCTTGACAACTCCTCCCTGCAAGGGCTCCGTACCGAATCCGCTCCGCCCCTCACCTGCATCGCAGGCGCTTACAACGACTTCGGAGAAAAAGCAGGGCTCGACCCCGGCACGGTCGCGCGCTCCGGATGGATGACATGGTACCGCGGCAATCTCCAGCCGCCTGAGCCGGGGCGCTATCGTTTTGTCGGCTATGCCGACAACCACCTGCTCGCCTCCATCAATGGTGAACTCGTCTTCGAAGGGGGGCGCTACGATTCGGCTTTCCGGGAATCAGCGATCGTTGAAAGGGACAATTTTCCCGCCTGGCCCTGCCTCAACTCCCGCGCCGGATTCGCCGCAGGCCCCTGGTTTGAAGTTGGGACGGATCCCATCAAATTCGACCTTCTCTTCGGTGAAAAGCAAGGCAACCTCACCTTCGCCCTCCTGCTCATTGAGCGCGAAGGAGAAACCTATGAGGAGACCACCTGGGGCCAGCCCAAATGGCCACTCTTTCTCACTCGTGTCCCGAACACTCCTCAACGTGAGGAGCTGGAAAATCTTCAGGGATTCCTTGATGAGAAATTGCTCGGCGGATTTTCCGTGAACGAGAAGGCGGTCTGGCAGATCGTCCCTTGAGGTTCGACAACCAGGAATCTCCTGCAGTGAGTTTCCTCAATTCCCGCGTTCGATGGTTAGCAGGGCACTATCGATGAGTTTGAGGGCCGAGTCGAAACGAGCCAAGTTTTGCTGGTCGCTTTACCAGACCAAAAGACTACTTGCCTCAGGGGCAGAACTGATTTTCCACCGAGTCTCCGGCCTCCCAGCGGAAAGGACCGACCACGCGCACCTGTTTCCAGCAATTTCGAGGCATTCCCACCAAGGTTCTAAACACTCCGCCGAAAATCAATTCAGGATTGCCCTATAATTGCCCTAGACCTTGATTCTGACCGAATTCAAATCCTCGTAAGTCGTTAATTTACAAGTAGGGCTGGTGGGGTTCGAACCCACGACCAAGGGATTATGAGTTTCGATAGAAATCCGAGCAAAAAACACCCCGGCCAACCGACCGGGGTGTTTCATTAAGTTTCTGCTCAAGCCTTGAACTTTTTCAAAGCGATCATCACCTCATCTGAAATGAAGCGACGCGTCTTTCCGATCTTAATAGATGGGATAATATCTTCACTGACCCAGTTCTGGATCGTGCGCGGAGAGACGCCAATCTTCTCCGCTATTTCGCTCGTTGTGAGGAGCAATTTATCTGTAACCAATTTTCTTTCTTCTTTAAAACTAGAGAGTCCACTCGGACTTACCCAGTTGAGAAGTATCCCTTCCCCCCAAGCTCGATCAGGCGAACCCATCGAGCCAGCACATTGGATCACGAAATAACGTGACTGATCGGGATTCTACCAGTCTACCCCCTTTAGTTCAAGAAATTTCAGAACACCTTTCATCCACCACTCGCAATGTTCACCACCTTGCCATCCTCTTCCGGGAAGATGTTCCAATACGCCTGCGCATCCTCCGGCTCGCAGGTAGCCCTGTAGTGCTCAAAGAGAGTCTGCGTGCTCCCTCGGTGACCGAGTTCGAGGGCGATTTTCGCAGCGTCCTGTTCACTCTGAATCCCGTAAGATGCGAACGAGTGCCGCATCGCATTGACCTTCCATTCCTTCCCTTTCGGCTCTTCCTTCTCACTAGAATTCAACCGAACGGCAAACCCTGCTTTCCGCCGAGCGGCCGCAAAGGAGAGCCGCCATTCCTGACCTTGCGGCGCCAGTAGCCCATGCCTCTGCCGAGACAGCAAGAGCCACGCCTTCAGATTCGGCCGAATCGGAATCACCCGACGAAACTTTTTCTTGGTCACCGCCCCCTCGAGCCGGATCAGATCGCGAGTCAGGTTCACTTCCTTCCAAGAAATCCGCTGGATCTCGGACACCCGTAGCCCAGCGAACACCCCCAAAGCGATCGCTGCCTGGATCTCTTGCCCAGCCCCGGTCAACAGGTCACCTGCTTCCTTGGGCGTTAGAATTCCAGGCTCGGTCTCCGCCTTCTCCGGTTCCTGGGTTTTCTCGACTGGATTCGAGTCACAATATCCCCAGGACACACATTGCCCAAAAAGCATCTTCAGGTGCCGCCGGTAGTTCCTCCAGGTCTGGGCTGACACCCTTGCCTCTGAATCTCCCACCGTCAGACCCAGCAGCCAGTCATCGATCTCCTTCAGGGTCACATCCGAAACGATCCTCTCCCCCTTGTCTCGGGCAAACCGATTCAACTGAGACTTTACGGTCTGCAAATTTCGCTCCGACTTGGCCGTCCGGGTCTTCAAATCGATGATCTCCTCCACCGCTTCACGAACGGTAACTGAGCGCTTCACCGCTTCGAGACGTTGAACCTCCCGCTCCAATACCTTTCGAATGGGAACACCCAAGGCAGAAATTCGCTCCCGAAATTCGAGGACAGCAGATCGTTCCAAAAAGGTCAGCGGATCCTCCGACCCTGCCATGAACAGTTCAGCCTCTTTTTCTGCCGCCCACTTCTCAGCAGCCTTCTTCGTCTTGAAGCCCTTACTCTGATAGTTTCCGCTCTCGATGTAGCTCGCCCGCCACTTGTATGACGGGTGGTTCTTCCACTTCGTCACCCTGACCGAATTTCCTTTCCGGTAGCCCACTCCCTGGCTCTTTCGGTGACGCTCATCCATACCCCAAAACTATCCGGGCAGATTCCAGGAAGCCAGAGTTATTTGTATTTATTTGTATACCTGGAGGTAAGACCGGCCTGAAAGACGATCAAATTGAGACCCGGAAAAATCTCCCAAACCCTTGACAGTAAAGGAATGGCGGAGAGGGAAGGAATCGAACCAACCCCGGTAAGGATCACTCACCGACAA
>JARGOD010000103.1 GCA_029210205.1 Verrucomicrobiales bacterium
ATCTTCAAGCGGAACCAAAGATGGAGATGTATCCATCATAGGCGCCGGAGACATCACACTTACCGGGGGAAGGTCGACCTCAGGCAGTGGCGCAACAGCTACGATCGGCCATGCAGTCAATGATAGCAACGGAGGGGCCCACACGGGGAACATCCTTATTCAGGACGTGGGGAATGTGGTGCTCGTTGGCGGGGCAAGCAGCAGCAACTTCGCCATGATCGGCCTGGGGGGGCGCGAAGTTGAGGGCGATCATGTCGGAGACATTACCATCAACCAGGCTGGCGATATCACCCTGCTTGCCCAGTCGAATGACGGAGCAACCGCTTTTGCACAAATTGGCATTGGCTTGACCGAGGTTTCCTCAACGTCGTCTGCGACCGGTGACATTGCCATTTCGGAGGTAGGGGATATTTCGCTCTCTTCGAATGGAACATCTTCCAACCTACCGACGCAGATCGGACATGGCGGGCTCAATTCTGAGGGTGATCTGTCAGGAGATATCTCCATCACAGACTTTGGTTCTCTGAGTCTTTCGGCCGGAACATCAGAGCGCAGCTACAGTCAAGTCGGTCACGGCGGACAGGCTTTCGAAGGGAATATCGACGGAAGCATCACGATCTCCGCCACCGGCCCGATCGATCTGGTCGGAGTCGATCTCGACCAATACGCCCGAATTGGTCACGGAAACCACAACGGCAACAGCGATGCCGGATTCTCCGTCGAAGGAGATGTGTCCGTTCGCACCACTTCCAGCCTCACCCTGACCCAGGCAGAAATCGGCCACCAGATCGACGCCGACGGCACCTACACTTCCGGCAACACCTTCATCGGCGTCGGAACTGCGGGAGGAACCGAAACACTCACCGCCGACGCCGCGAGCCGTTTCGACAGTGCTCCCGGCGGAGAACTCCGTTTCTACATTCCGTCCGCTGCCTCCAATCAAGTCGCCGCTGGAGCGTTCCTGAATGGAACCGCCGCTACGGGCCCCGGAATCACCCCCAACACCCAGGGAGAATACGCTTTCGGAGAAGGCCCCTACGTTCTCACCGATCCCGGCAATTTCGCCTTTTACACGCTGGTCGACGCGATCCCCGACTTTACCGCCGACCCATTTGACTTCGAGTTGATTCGCCCGGTCGAAGGAAAGTTCGACCACCTTCAGACGTTCCACTTCCCCATCTGGACAGGCGGCCTCGGCACGCCTCCTCTTCTCGGATCCGTTGCCCATCAATACGAAACCTTTCAGTTCGTGGAGTTGGATGTGTCTTCCATCAATGGACTTCTTCGAAGTTCACCAGGAAGTACCGTCCGCACCGGAACCTTCCGCTCTGCCCTCGGAGCTACGGTCACGCTTCTATCGGATGGTAGCTTTCGATACGATCCTAACACCTCAGTCCGGCTCAACCAACTCTCGGGAGATGAAGGAGTCTATGACACTTTTGCGTTCCTCATCTACGATGAATCCGGAGAACTGGTAGGGATCGGTACCGCGACAGTACTGGTGAAATCGGGACCCGCTTCATCGTCCCTGTTTTGACGAAAGTTCGTGATACCAGATTCTCTCTCCACCATCCGCTAACCTGGTCTGATAACCTCAAGTCAGCGGAAAACGAGAGCCCAAGCTTCGCGCGAAATGGTGAACACGAAGTTACGGGATGGAATCTTCATTCAAGGATCTTGAACAGATCGAAAACTCCCCTTTTTGGGACTCGTTCTAAGCCAACGACCTAGTGCGTACAACTCATCGGACCCTCGAGCGACTCCAACCGACGGAACCAGAGAAACTTCCTCTGTAGCAGCGGGATTTCTACAAAGGCGGTCTCGTCTCCGAAGATTTTTCCGTCTTTCCGACCGAGCTTCAGCAACTCACCATCGCGGGTGTAGTCCACCTCGAAGTCACCCCCCATCTCGCTAACCAAACGACGAAACTCGAACCACGGGATGATGCGGTGACCGATGTTGGCGAACTGCTGAATGCCACGAGGACGATCACTCGGCCCAAGGATGTTGGGAGCTGACTGCACCACTTCAACCATGTCGACCTGCAGATCGAGGAGATCGATGCGCTCGAGGAACATGTGGTTGCCCTCACCCTCCGAGCGCAGGTTGCTGTACATTGAGAAAGAGGTTTGCGTCCGGCCACCGATCCAGGGTTGCACTCCGTTTAGCAGGACCGGTATCAATCCTATCCATACGAAGCTCACCTTGAGTTTGCTTGGTAGGTCCTCGCTCCGCGGGCGGGCTTTCCAACCGGCAATCAGATAGCAGCCACCAATCCACAGTCCCCAGGCAAAGAAGGCGAAGAATCCAATGCGATTCGCTTTATCGAAGACCTCGTAGCTGCGTGCGATCGTGAGGTAAAGCACACCCTGAGTAATCAAAGTGACAAAGAAAACACCGATGACGATCCACTTCGCCCGCTTGCGACCGCGATCGATCTCTCCTTTACCCAACCATGCAAGCTGTCGATTCCATAGCGCCTGCATCTCCTCACCCCAGGACAGCGGCATGAAGAGAAGAAGAAACGCGAGAATCAATGAGCTGAAACTGTAGATTCCGGCAGCAGGGTGAATCGAGAGCCAAAGGTGAAAGCCAACCGCCACGACGAACCCAATGAAGCGGGTTCTTTTATAGATAAGGAGGAGCGGAATCCCCAGTTCGAAGACTAGCGAACCAATCGCTGCTCCAACGAGCGCCCAGGGAGCTTCCGGTAAGATCGATCCAAAGTAGGCATTAATCTCACGATGCAACTGACCCGCGCAGGTCACATCGGCATTGAAGTAGTCCCAGTTCAACTTTTGCACCACCGCCCAGACATACATAATGACCACCGCCGCGCGGATGACTGGAGAAAAGCGGGAAAGAAAATCTTCACCACCACCAATCACTTCACCCCTCGAGAGAAGGCGCCCAATACCAAAGAGAAGTAGCAGCGTCGTGATTGCCCCAAGGCCATGACCTTGAAAAGACTCAGGGAGGAGGAAGTAAACTGACTTGAGCACGATGGCTCCGACCAACAAGGGTAGATTTTTCTTCCACGAAGATGACTTGCCCTCAAGTGCGCGGCGCCCCTGCCCTTTCCAGAAAAAGCTGATGGCGCCCAGCAGGATAATGAGGTGCAACATGCCCTCGTAGAGCACGTGATTAGGAACGAAGGGCAGCTTATTCCAGAGATTCACCAACGCCGCGAGGACGAGGAGAACAAATCGAACCGTGCAACTCGGCTTCCAGATCACCGCGATAGCCGCTGCGACGAGAACCCAGCCCTGCCACGACTCAGTCCAAAACGTGAAAGCAAGCTGGTGGATCAGCGTGCTGATTCCCCAAACGAGCGAAAACGCCGGAAACGGTCGGTAGGTTTTATTGGAATCAACGTCAGGCTGGCTCATTCGGCGGGGTTGAGAGAGTAGACGCAGCAAACATTAAACAGCAACTATGAAAATGAGAGTGATTGCGCGTATTTTACCCTGCTCGACCGCTTGTAAAGGTTGGAGTGAGGGCTTCAGCCCTTCTCAGTGCCTCCGCTCTAACGCATCGAAAAGGCCTGAAGACCTCACTCCAACGGCCCAGTCTCCACACTTCCCTCTAATGCTCCCTGCAAAATTCACGAGGGATCAAATCATGCGGAACCTGTTCCACGTAAACCGTTTGTGCGGTTCCGCATTTTTCATTAGCGAGTTGTCCTGTGATCCTGCAGAGCTGCATTTCAATCACTTCCTCCGGAGGAGCAAATTCTGCGAACTCGTAGCCCAGGCGTTGTGCTTCACCCATGATATCCTGCCAAATCGGCATCGCCACTTTCCCGCCGTAGGCGCCTTCCATAATCGTGCCCGGCTTGTCGAGCCCTACCCAGACACTGGCCGAGAGGCGACTCGTATAACCGGAGAACCAGGCGTCGTAAAAGTCATTCGTCGTTCCCGTTTTTCCACCGGCAGGCGCGGTGAATCCCATCGTGCGGAGCGTTGCCCCGGTTCCTCCGTCTTCGAGGACGCTCTTCAAAATGGTCGAGGTCAGCCAAGCCGCTCCGGGTGACAGGACCCGGTAGCTCTCTGCTTCATGCTGATAGAGCAGATCACCATTCCGATCGTTGATCGTGCCAATGAAGTATGGCCGATGACGTATTCCGCCGGTTGCAAAAACGGAGTAAGCACTCGCGACATCATGCACGCTTGCCCCGACTGTCCCGATGTAGATCGTCGGAGAAATCTCAGTTTCGGATTCTCCCAAACCGGCGTGCTCCATCATCGCGAGAACATTGTCGATCCCCGCCCATTCACCTACCCGCGCGGTCATCGTGTTACGAGATTTAATCAATCCAATCTCGGCTGGCATCGAATTGCCGAAAGCTCCATCGGAATTTTCAGGACTCCAACCCTGTTTATCCCAGCGAATCTCACCGTGCGCAATTGCCCCGTCATTGATCAGCACACCGGGGAAAAGCCCTCTTTCAAAGGCAGTTCCATAGACGAGCGGCTTGAAGATAGATCCCATCGGACGCCGGGCCTGAGTCGCACGGTTGAAGGCACTGTGGGTAAAATCCCGTCCTCCAACGACGGCACGAACGGCCCCTGTCATATTTTCAACCACGGCGACCGCGGCTTGGACATAGGCAGGGTCACCTGATTCGTGATTTGATAGGACTGAATTGGGATATCCAGACTGAGCCTCAAGATCAGCGAGTCGCTGGTTCACTGCCCAGTCCGACGCTCCCTGCAATCGGATATCAAATGTCGTCTGAATCGTCAGCCCCCCCACTCCGGCAAACGATGGAAGCAGGTTTGCAACGCGATCTTCGACCATCTTCAGGATATGGGTTTGCCCCGAAACTTTGCTCTGCTCTTTCAACATTTCCATCCATCTGGATTGCGGCAAAACCGTGGGCCGTTTCTTGATAAGAACCTCAAGATCCGCTTTCGAAATCATCCCTTCGTCTTCCATGCGCGCGAGCGTGCTTCGCATTTCCCGCAAGGCAGTTTCATAATGCCGGAAAGGGGAGAATCCGTTCGGCGCACGAATCACGCCGGCGATCATCGCGGCTTCCGGGAGGCTCAAATCGGCAGAGCTTTTCCCGAAATATCCCTGTGCAGCCTGCTCGATGCCGTTCATTCCGGTGCCGAGAAAAATGCGGTTTACATACTGACTGAGGATTTCGTCCTTCGAATAATGCTTCTCGACGCGCCGTGCGATCGCCATTTCGAGGAGCTTCCGCTGCAGCGTTCGATCAGTGAGACCGTAGCTCATGCGGGTGAGCTGCATTGTAATCGTGCTTGCTCCCTGAACCGTCTCGCCTTCCTTCAAGTTCCGAATCCACGCGCGGATGAGGCCGTATCGATCAATACCATGGTGTCGATAGAACCGTGAATCCTCTCTTGCGAGGAGGGCATTTAGAAAATGCGGAGAGACCGACGAAAGCGGCACGGGAACCCCGACATCCTCGCCATGAAGGTAGCCAATGAGATCTCCAGTGGCATCGAGAACTCTTGTCTCCTGGGGAATTCGTCCGACCGCCGAAATGTCATAGCGTGCCGCCTGACGGTCATAATTGAACAGCACCATTCCCACGATGAGGAGACCGAGAAAAATGCCGAACAGGGCGACAATTATCACGAGCCGGACGAGAGGATGCTGCATCCAGCCTGACCGTGATTCACGCTTCCCTCGGCTGCGTTTTGCCGATGCCTTTCCCCGCTTTGACGAGGCTTTCCCGGATCTTGCCATTCAAACGCCGAGCTTGCTGCAGATAGGGTAGTTTTTCAAGTCGGAGGAAATCGCGAAGCGCTCAGGTCATTGCCAGAATAAGGCGAACGGAGTCGACCTTGAGCGGCGTGTCGCCGAGGTATTTTTTCAAATCTTTCTTCTCAGCTTCAGCCATCTCGATTTCGGAATCACGAACCGGGTGACCCATTTCCCTGAGACGTTTGAGGCGTTCAATCTCAGCATCATACTGCTCGGTCATCGTCTCGATGGCCTGGCTGCGGAACTCGTCGGCAATGTCTTCCGACTCGTTTGCCGCGACTTCCATGATCGGTGGAACCGCGCCCTTGAGCGCCTTTGCCTTATCCCTAAGAAAGGTAGAAGGCCCCGGCCTACCGTCGGAGCGAATCCGCTCGATCGGAAAATCTTCCGTCCGGTTCCGACCTTTCTGGTCCACAATCTGACGAATCGGTTTCGATGGCAGAAATCGATCAGCATGGAGATGAGCCGGCGCGATACATTCAAGAATCGAAACGGTTTCCACCATGAGCAATTGCTCCCCGGCCTTCTCAAGGCGGAAAAACGCCGAGTTGCCGTGATCCTTCGATAGAAAGCTATCCATCGCACTGATGACCATGGGATGGTCGGCGGAGAGAAACGTAATCTCTTCGCGCTTCAGGGCCACTTCGCGGGAAAAAGTCACCGAGAGCCCTTCCTCCGGGAGACCGGGGAAAGCTTCGGCAGAAAAAAGATGCTCAGGGAGGAGGAGATAGCAGCGTTCCTCGATGTCCTCCACCGTGACGCCGAAGTGATCGAAGAGCTTCAGCATGAGGAACTCAAGGCGTGTGTCTTCATCGATATCCTCGATTTGCGAGACAAGCGCTTCGCCCGTATCACGGTCAAAAGAACTGACTTCGAGGAGATGATCTCGTCCTTTTTCCAACTCGGCATCGATCTGCTTCTTGAAGTCACGCGTCCGATCGAGCAAGGCAGGCAGCGCTGATTCGCGCTCGGCGGGCGAGGCCTCGCAAAGGCGATCGATCTCGTCTGAAAATTCGCGCTGGATCGGACCGGAACCATGAAGAGTGTGTTCGAACGCTCCGAGTCCATTGTGATACCACATCGCCTTCAATTCCTCGGCAGTACCCTCCACGAAAGGAATGTGAATGTGAATATCTCCCGTCTGTCCGATCCGGTCGAGACGTCCGATCCGCTGCTCAAGCAGCCCCGGATCAGTCGGCAGATCAAAGAGAATCAGGTTCTGCGCGAATTGAAAATTTCGCCCCTCTGATCCGATTTCAGAGGCGATGAGGAGACGGGCTCCCATTTCCTCATCCGCAAACCAGGCCGCATTTTTGTCGCGTTGCAAAAGGCTGAGCCCTTCGTGGAACATCGTCGCCTGCGCACTGATACGCTCTTTGAGCGAAGCCTCGATTGCCTCCACCGTCTCGCGAGCATGCGTGATGAGGAGAAACTTGGAGTCAGGATCTTTGCGAAGGAGCCCGGCGAGCCAGTCCATCTTCATGACGAAAGAATCCTCCGGATCAACCGCGAGGGGAATGAGATGAGCAATCCGCTGTGGAAAGGTATCGAGGACGATACGGCGATTACGGAAGAGAACTCGACCCGGACCATGAAGATCAATCAGCGACGTCCGGCAGGATTCACGCAAAGCCGGCGTATCGACGTCTGCCAATTTATCCGCAATCTCTTTACCGAGAAGCTTCTCAACCTGCTTTAGATCTGTTTTACGAAGCGTTTCCTCCCCGTTCAGGCGATCTGCGAGATCAGAAATGACTCGATACTGCTCAGATTCTTTCACGAATTCTTTCAAATCGGAGAATCTCGCCGGATCGAGGAGGCGAAGTCGGGCGAAATGGCCCTCCTGGCCAAGCTGCTCCGGAGTCGCGGTGAGCAGCAGAAGTCCCGCTGATTTCTCCGCAATCTTCTCTATCGCATCATACTCAGGGCTCGATGATTCCTCTGTCCAGGCGAGGTGATGGGCTTCATCGATAATCGTGAGATCCCACTCTGCCTCAGCAGCTTGCAGAGCCCGCTTCGGATTTCCTGCAAGCCAGGAAGTCGCGCAAAGCACAAGTTGATCGTCAAAAAACGGGTTCACCGCCTTTTCGGGCATTTCCTCGCCTTCGGTGCCACCGTTCTCAATCGCGGTGGCACGCTCTTCGTCAAAGATCGCGAATGACATTGCGAAGCGCCGGTATAATTCGACAAACCACTGATTCACGAGCGCGTCGGGAAGCAGGATCAATATCCGCTTGGCCCGACCACTGAGGTGCAACCGCTGCAAGATCAAACAAGCCTCAATCGTTTTCCCGAGGCCAACCTCATCAGCGAGAAGGACGCGAGGCGCCTGACGATTTGCGACTTCCTCCGCAATGTAAAGCTGGTGAGGAATCAGCGAAACCCTCGCCCCGACAAGACCACGAATATCACGCGAGCGGGCCTCCTGTTGATTCCTGATCGCAGACTGCCGCAGGCTCCAGAGACGTGGCTCATCGCTAACACCTGATAGCAGTCGCTGCTCAGGTCGCTGCACATTCATCGTGTCAGAGAGCGCACTTTCGGCGAGCTCGTTCCCTTCACCATCGACATAGATCAGACATTTGTTTTCTTCGCGGACATCTGAGACCGAGAACGAATTTCCTTCCTGATCTTTCACCGTATCGCCGGCTTCGAAGACGACACGACGGAGTGGTGCATTCCGGGCCGCGTAAGAAAGCGTTTCACCCACTGCAGGGAAAAAAGCCTGCACGATCGTCGAATCGCATTTCAAAATCAGGGCGAGACCGTACTCAGTCTGCGTTTCACTGACCCAGCGCTGGCCGGGGGCGAATTGGGAAGGATCAGCGGTATCCGTCTGATAGCGGGAGGCTTTCATCAATCAAGTGGGGGTGAGGATCTTAACGCTTTTCCCCCATTGCGCCAGTCTTCGGAGTAAGAAAATCTCCCCGCTGATTCAACAGGGTTGGATGGGAGACTCAACCCTGTTCAGTCCCGCATTTAACCCTGTTGACTTTCCTCAGAAACGCCGTTTATCGTTCGACCGAATGCGTCGTCTCCTTCTCAGCCTTCTGCTTCCGCAGATCTTCCTCGCTCTCGGGGTGGGATCGGCGGTGACGACTTGTCAGGCTGCCTGGGCTTTCGGAATCGACCTCCACGAGGTGTCCTCTCACGATGCTCATCACGAGCATTTCCATCATGGCCACAGCCACGGGCATGACGATGACAAAACTCCCTGCGATGGACATTGCCCCTCGCTGGTCAGCGAAGTGACCGCACCAACGCTGGTCAAAGTTCCTTCCGAACTGGCCCCCATCGCACTTCCTCCTTTTGCCCTTCTTCCCGAGTCTCCATCCGGCTCATCGCTCGCGCCAGCGCTCATTCCCTCAGAGCCCCCGGCACCTCCGAGCCCTCCCCTGCCGGTTCTCACCGGCAGTTTCCTGATCTGATCCGACCGCGTGCGGCGGAATCTCTCCGCCTCATCCACAGCTGACCTTCCCTCATCGAAGGATCACGCCCGCGCGGCCCTCTGCCGTTATCAGAGGAAACACGAATTCAGATACTGGAACACTTTCATGGGCACGAAACCCACTCTATTCATCACTTTTACTTTCCTGGCTTCTGTCGGCTTTGCCTCAGCGGAACCCGTTTCGCGTGACGAAGCGATCCGACAGGCCTATGCGAACAATCGGGAACTGGCGATCGCGTCGCTCGAAGTTGAACGGGCCGCTTCCAGTCTTCGCTGGTCAGGCCGTCTCGAAAATCCTGAGCTCGAAATTGCGAGGATGGGTGACGGTTTCGGAAATAATGACGACGAGAGCATCAGCGAGATCGGTTTCACCCAGAAATTTCCGATCACGGCAAAGTTGAAACACGAGAAGAGTCTCCGGCACTACCAAGTCATACTTGCCGAAGCAGAGATCGCCGAGAAGCGCAGGGAGCTTGCCGGTCAGGTTGATTTGGCACTCATCGACCTGATCGCCACGAGAGAGCAAATTGCGGTGAGCCGCGAGCTCGTGAAGCTGAATCGCGAGATCGTCGATTTTCTCAAGCAGCAAGCAAAGGAGGGCCTTGTTTCTTCACTCGATGTAATGCAGGCAACCCTGAGCGGCCGCACGCTCGAACAGCAGTCCAAGGCCCTTGAGACGATGGAAAAGCATCACCTCATGGATCTGCTGAAAGTCATCGGGTTGGACCCGGAATCCACGCTCAAATCCGAGACCCGTTTCAACCTCCCCCGCGAACGTCCCGGAATCGATGTCTCACTGGATACGGTCCTGCAGCGCAGACCCGACTACGTTCTCGCCCTCGCCAAAACCGACGAAGCGGCCGCCGCCCTCACTTTAGAAAATGCCAAGCGCTGGCAAGACGTCTCGGTCCGGGTGTTCGTCGAGCAGGAGGAAATGGTCGACGCTCCCGACGGGCTCGATGGAAATACCTTTACGGGCTTCGGCATTTCGATTCCACTCCCGCTCCGCGACCGGAACCAGGAAGGGATCGAACAGGCCGAGATCGACGGGCGCGCCGCCGCCAAAGAAGTCGATGCGGCTCGCTTTCGAATTCGTAGTGAATGCGAAGAGGCCTTTCACCACCGAACGGACGCGTGGGAACTCGCCCGCGACGCTTCCGGTGACCTTCTCGACCTCGCGGAAACCAATCTCGCGGAATTCCGAACTGCCTACGAGCAGGGTCAGGCCAGCCTCATTCAGGTGCAGCGAGCCCAGGAGCAGGTGCTCGAGCTCAAGACGGCATCACTTGAGTTTGTCGCCGAATACCACCGCGCCGCGGCGAAGCTGCGACTCGCGACCGGCGACTACCCGGGACTCTCGGTTACCTCAAAATAGTATTTCCCATGCGTATCACCCCACCATTTCTCCTCACTCTTTTCCTGTCCCTAGGTGCAGGCTACAGCGCTGCTGAAGACGCGATTAATCCTGACAGAGCTGCCAACACCGTCATTCTCGATGAGACGGCAGTCCGAAACTTGCAGATCGAGACAGTGATGGTCAGCGAAGAAACTTTCGAGACCACCGTGTTTACGATCGGGCGCATCGAAGAAGTGCCCGCGAGTCGGTCCGCTCTTTCCTCTCGCATCGCCGGGCGGATCGTCGAGCTGAACGCCTACGTAGGTGACACCGTGAAAGCGGGTGACGTCCTCGCGAAAGTGGAAAGCCGTCAGCCCGGAAATCCGCCGCCCACGATCGCACTCGAAGCGCTCCAGGGAGGACTCGTCGTCGACAGTCATGTCCGCATCGGCGAGCCGGTGGAACCCGCCGACTATCTCCTCGATATCGCCGACCGCTCCCGACTATGGGCTGTCGCCAAAATCCCGGAACCGGAAGCCGCCGGTATTATCCCCGGCACGAAAGCCCGCATCCGGGTTCCGGCTCTCGGCGGGGAATCGGTCGAGGCGAGCTTGAAGCAGTTTGGCGTCGAGGCGAATCGCGAAGCCGGAACCGTCGAAGGAATTTTCGAACTGAACAACGAAGACAGTCGGCTCCAACCCGGGATGAGAGTGGAATTCTCCATCATCACGGGAAGCCGCGACGACATCATGGCCGTGCCTCGCGACGCGATTCAAGGCGACCCCACCAAACGGATCGTTTTCGTGGAGGATTTTGAGCTACCCAACGCCTTCGTCCGGGTTCCAGTCGTGCTCGGAGAACAGAATGACCAGTTTGTCGAAGTCATCGGCGGGCTTTTTCCAGGCGACGAGGTCGTGACCGAAGGCTCCTACTCTCTGAGCTTCGCCGGCAGCGGGAGCGGCATGTCTCTCAAAGAAGCGCTCGATGCGGCGCACGGACACGAACACAACGAAGACGGTTCCGAAATGACTGAGGAGCAGCTTGCCGCAAAAGAAGCCACCGCGTCTGGAGGCGGGCAAAGTGGAACCCCTTTCTGGGTCTGGCTCGTCATCGCCTGGGCCACGCTTGCAAGCCTCGCCGCCCTCATTTTTGCCCAGAAAAACCTGAAGAAGAACGCCTAACCCTTCCTTGCGAGCGGGCTGCTCGCAGCTACCTGACTACTCAGCTTCTTTACTACTCTACTCCTTTCCTTTTCCAAAAATGCTCAACGCTCTCATTCGATTCTCCCTCGCTCAGCGAGCGCTCGTCCTCGCGCTCGCGGCGATCCTGCTTGGACTCGGGGTGAAGAAGATTACCGAGTTACCGGTCGAAGTGCTTCCTGATCTCACGAAGCCAACCGTCACGATCCTAACGGAAGCCCCTGGATTTGCGCCTGAGGAAGTGGAGACGCTCATCACCCTGCCACTCGAGAACGCGCTTATGGGCGTCAATGGGGTATCGCGTTTGCGGTCGGTCAACGATATCTCCCTTTCCCTCATCTTTGTCGAGTTCGACTGGGACACGGATATCTACCGTGCCCGCCAATTCGTCCAGGAGCGGCTCACCGGAGTCTCTGAGAATCTTCCGGAAGGCGTTTCCCCTTACATGACGCCGGTAGCTTCGCTCATGGGAGAAATCATGCTCATCGGGATCACGGATCCGACTGGAAAAACCGAGCCGCGCGATCTTCGAACGCTCGCTGACTGGACACTTGCCACCGGTATTCGTTCCGTTCCCGGGATCGCTGAAGTCCTCGGCATGGGCGGAGGAGTGAAGCAGTTACAAGTGCAGCCACTACCCAATGAAATGCTCGCGCTCGGCGTCACCTTTGAAGAGCTCAAGGCCGCCGCAGCAGCCGCGGTCAGCAATACCACGGGAGGATTCCTCACCGAGTCGGCCCAGGAAATCATGGTCCGAAATCTCGCGATGACGAGCAACCTCGATGAGGTCGCCGACACCGTCGTCACCTACGAGGACGACCGCCCGATCCGCATCGGGGACGTCGCGCGAGTCACCTGGGATATCGAACCCATGCGCGGGGATGCCGCGATGGGGTCGAAGCACATGAAGTCCGCTGAGGGTGGAGAAGCCATCGGGTATCCCGGGGTCATTCTCAGTGTTACCAAATCCCCCGGCTTCGACACCATTAGCCTGACCCATCGGGTGGACGACAAACTGAAAGAACTTGAGACCACGTTGCCGGAAGGAGCTGAGATCGTCGTTCTCTATCGACAGGCCGATTTCATCGAGCTGGCAGTCGGCAATCTGGAAGAGGCACTTCGTGACGGTGCCATCATGGTCGCGGTCGTTCTCTTCCTCTTTCTTTTCAATCTCCGCGTCACTCTCATCACCCTGACCGCGATCCCTCTTTCCCTCGCCGTCTCGGTCCTCGTTTTTGACCTCATGGGATTGACAGTGAACTCAATGACCCTCGGGGGCTTCGCCGTCGCGATCGGCATGGTCGTCGATGATGCGATCGTCGATGTCGAGAACGTGTTCCGAAGACTCCGGGAAGCGGCCTCGAATCCCAAGGCGAAACCGAAACTGGAAATCATCGCACTCGCTTCAGCCGAAGTTCGCTCCTCCATCCTCTATGCGACCGTTCTCATTATTCTCGTTTTTGTACCCCTGTTAGGCTTGAGCGGAGTCGAGGGACGGCTCTTCGCCCCGATCGCGATTGCCACGATCATCAGCATGGCGGCCTCCTTCGTCGTGTCTCTCACCGTGATTCCAGTGCTGAGCTCCTACCTGCTGAATCCGAAACCCGGAAAAGAGCACGGGGATAATCGGGCCGTTCGAGGACTGAAAACGCTTTTTCGAAACACCGCGCTGAAGGTGGCTCTCGCCCAACCTCTCCTCGTCATTGCTCTGAGCCTGGCGCTTATCCTTGTCTCCGCCATGCTCTACACCGGCATGGGCGGTAATTTCCTCCCCGCCTTCCGTGAACCGACGGCGGTGGTCGCCACCGCCACTGCGCCCGGTACCTCGTTGAAGCAGACCACCGGAATGGCAGACAAGGCCGTCGATCTGTTGCTCCGGATTCCCGAGGTGGAAACGGTCGGCTACCGCGCAGGTCGTGCCGAGCGGGGTGACCATGTCGTCCCCGTCTCGACAGTGGAATTCGATGTCGAATTTGATGACACCGGTGAACGCAACCGCGATGAAATCCTCGCCGAGATCCGCACGACGATGCAGGGCATCCCGGGCACGTTCAGCGCGATTAGCGGCCCTCTGGCTGACCGGATTGGCCACATGCTCAGCGGCGTGTCCGCCAAAGTGGCCGTGAAGATCTATGGACCGGATCTTGGGGAACTACGAAGACTCGGTACTGAGATCGCCGAAGTCGCTCGCGCCATCCCTGGACTCGAGGAAGCTCGCATTGAGCAACAGGCTCCAATCCCACAGTTGAGGATCGAAGTGGACCGGAAGCGGGCCCTTGCTTATGGCGTCCGTCCCGGGGAACTGAATGATGAACTCGCCGGCCTCATGGGTGGAGAGCCTGTCGCTGAAGTGTATGAGAACCAACGCACCTATGACCTTGTCCTTCGTCTCCCGCCGGAGTGGCGTGAGTCACCGGACCGGCTCAATCATCTCTACATCGATACTGTCTCCGGCCAACGAATCCCGCTCAGCTACGTGGCAGACATCCGGCAGGCAAGCGGTCCGAACACCATCCTGAGGGAGAACACGCAGCGAAGGTTTGT
>JARGOD010000104.1 GCA_029210205.1 Verrucomicrobiales bacterium
TTCGCTACCGCGTTCCGATCGACCGGATTGAGGCGGTGACTCCCTCCTCAAATCCACTCAGCGCCCCGGCTCCGTCACTGAAGCGGGTCAAGATTCAGATGAAGGATGGAAAATACCATCTCGTTTCTCCAGCGGACCGCGAAGGGTTCATGGAGGAGCTGAATCGCGTCGCCGGGATTGTTCCGAAAGGGTGATTTCTTCTTCGGTCGTTCGATGCTTGCGCGGAGAAAAGGAAAAGGAGTAAGAAAAGGAAAGAGACTTCGGGAGTGAAAGCCCAGGATCCAACTGCCCCATGAAACTTATCCTCGTCCTCGTCCTCGTCCTCCTCACTCTCGCCTCCCCGCACTCCCTCCTCTTCGCCGAACCGGTCCGGGTTCTCAGCTACAACATCCACGCCGGGACAGGTACCGACGGGGTGCTCGACCTTGAGCGGATCGCCGGAGTCATCAAAGAGTCTAAGGCCGAAATCGTCGCGCTTCAGGAAGTCGACAAAATCACGAAGCGCAGCGGCGGGCGCGATCTTGCGAGCGAAGTGGGTGAGCTCACGGGGATGGAGGTGGTCTTCGGCGCGTCGATGGAATACGGGGGCGGCCACTACGGAAACGCTTTTCTCATCGAGACGAATGCCGGATGGAAGATCGCCTCAAGCCGGACTCACACCCTTCCCGCTCCCGCCGGAAACGAGCCGCGAAGCGTGCTTGAGATTCAACTCACAAGCGAGCGTGCCGGGGTGCCGTCCCTCACCGTTTTCTCAACGCATTGGTGTCATCGCGACGAAGCCAACCGCCTCGCCGCGGCCCGGTTTGTGAATGCCTTGGTTGCCGAATCCAACACCACAACCTTTCTCATCGGCGATCTGAACGCCACACCGAAGAGTCATCCCCTCACCGTGCTGCTCGAGGCCGGATGGAAAAATCCGGCGACCGCGGAAGTGCCAACCGTTCCCGTGATCTCCCCGCAGCGGCAGATTGATTTTGTGTTGCTGCGGAGCGAGTGGGAGTGGAAAGCGCTCGAGGTCAGGGCGCTGGATGATCGGCCCGAGGCTTCGGATCATTTGCCCCTGGTGACGGTGATTGAGTTTTTACGGTGAGGGGGTGGGGAATGGCCGGATTTGATGGGGTTTGGAGTGGGAGTTGACTTCTAAGGTCACTGTTTCCTGAGCGCTGGATGGCCTGATCTTCGCGACCTCGGAGCGTTGGTTGGCTCGGATTCGCGGGGACTGCCGCGTGACCGTTCATCCCGGCCGTTCGGGGAGACTCGTTGGCATTGGATGCTTTCAGACGCATGATCTCCCGCATCGCGCTTTCAAGCTGCGCGGTGAGACTCTGAACCTTCGATCCGAAATTTTCACGGCCCGCTGGCTCCGGCTGCTGCCGCAGATCCGCCGCCGCCTGTTGGGCTTCCCTGGCGCGTTCGAGTTGCTGTGCTCGCTCGGTTTCTTGGGCGCGTGCGAATTGCTGTGCTCGTTGGGTTTCCCTGGCGCGCTCGATCTGCTGCGCCCGCTCGGCTTCCCGGGCGCGTTCTAGTTGCTGCGCACGTTCCGCTTCCCTGGCGCGCTCGATCTGCTGTGCCCGCTCCGCTTCCCTGGCGCGTTCGAGTTGCTGCGCACGTTCAGCTTCATGGGCGCGTTCGAGTTGCTGTGCTCGCTCGGTTTCTTGGGCGCGTGCGAATTGCTGTGCTCGTTGGGTTTCCCTGGCGCGCTCGATCTGCTGCGCCCGCTCGGCTTCCCGGGCGCGTTCTAGTTGCTGCGCACGTTCCGCTTCCCTGGCGCGCTCGATCTGCTGTGCCCGCTCCGCTTCCCTGGCGCGTTCGAGTTGCTGCGCGGCGATTCCGGATTCAGGATCCGGGTCTTCGATTCTGCCCCCGTGCTTGAGGACCTCGCCAACGTTTCCAATAGCTGGTGGAGTTGTTCTGATGGGAGTGATAGGAAACGTGTAGAAGCTCTCGTCGCTTGAGAAGTCGAATTCATCCTTCAGCGAAAAGACTTTGAAGGGGTAGCCCCCCGGATAGGAATTGTCCTCGGTCCGGGGAACCACCTCGATGTCCTCTTCGACCGCGATCAACAGATCTCCGAGCTTCAGTTGATCGCCCGGCTTCACTCTTACGGGGGAGGTCACCCGACGATCATTGAGAAATGTGCCGTTCGTTGAATTGAGATCGCAGATCGCGTAGCCTCCGTCGGTAATCCGCTTGAGTTCGGCATGGTATCCCGAAACACAATCAACCTGGATGCTCAAATCGTTGTCGTGCATGCGCCCGAGACCATGTGACCTCTCGCGGAGAAGCAGTTCTTCGGGTTCACAAGAGGCCTTCGATTTGACGACGAGTTTCAAGATCATGGCTGAGGGGATTCGGTGTTTTCGTGTCGGACCTTGAACGATAACAGATTATGGAAATTATAGAAGGGATAATTTCAGGCGAGTTTTGGCATGAGCATTGAACAGAGGGAGCGATCTCCAAGGCTCCTGCGGGTGGATTCGGAGAACGGCAGATTTAACAGGGTATGGTGCGGGAGTTAACCCTGTTGGGTTGGGGGGTGGAGCCGGGCGAAACAGTCGGAAAATGTTGCTTGTGACACCAGCCCTCCCACTTTGCTGAACCCAAAAATTGTCTAATATCTTCACCTGACCCCTTTTGCTCAGCCACTTGTGCCCGGTCTTACGTGAAATCGAGAACTGCTCGCACAGCGCGCTTTTCGTGAAATGCCCGCTCTCGGCAAGGCTGACGAATCGTTGTTTTTGTTCCATTGGTAACTCGGTTTTCCAGGGCATAATGCCCCATCTTAACTGTTACCCATGTCCCCGGTCAGTTTGTTACCTGTCTCCCCGGTCCATACCAATATCTTCACCTGACCCGTTTTGGACCCCTTTTGACACGCCGCATTGTTGAACCGGAGCAAACCGGAGCAAACCGAGGAGATCCGCGGCCCACCGGAGAAAGAAACTTCGCTATCCCAGTTCGCTGATCAACCCCTTGCTGTTCCCGAAAGATTCCGCTTCGACGCCAAACTTGTCGAGCAGGGTGAGGTGCAGGCTTCCCAGCGGTGTGCCGGGCTTGCAGCGGATGTGCTGACCGGATTTCAGCTTGCCACTACCTTTGCCGAGGAGGACAAGCGGCAGATCCTTGGGGACGTGGAGATTCCCGTCCTTCATACAGGATCCAAAGAGCACAACGGAATGGTCGAGAAGCGAACCAACGCCCTCGTCGATGGAATCCAGCTTGCTGACGAACTTCGCAAACTCGGTCGTGAACCAGGTGTTGAGCCGATTGTATTGCTCGAGATTTTTCTGAACATTCCGGTGGTGAGAAACACCGTGATGACTCCCGTTCATACCAGGAATGAAGTTCAGACTCAGGGTTGTCTGGCTGATCCCGAACATGAGCGAGCCGACGCGGGTCGTGTCGGTCCAGAGTGCAAGGGCGAGCATCTCGAACATCAGTCGCATGTGCTCGGGATAGTCGTTGGGAATTCCTGCCGGCGGCCGGACCAACTCGGGGTGGGTCTTCGGGTTCCATGATTTCTCCGGTGGATTGATCGTCTTCTCCAGCTTCACCTCAACGTCGCGAATCGAGTCGTAATATTGCTCGAGTCGCTGTCGATCCATCGCACTGGCCTTGCGGTTGAGATTCTCGATCTCACCACGGACGTAGTCGAGAACGCTCTTCTGTTTTTCGGCCCGCGCTTTGGCTTCCGGACCGACGTGACGTCGAAAGAGATTGTCGAACGCGACCTGCGGACTGACTTCGGGAATGACAGGTGTCGTCTCGCTGCTCCAGGAGATCGTGCTGCCGACGGAACGGGGGTAGCCCCCATCGAAGCCCTGACCAGCGGGCTCGAGGGCAAGATTCAGATTGGGAATGAGGGTCTCTTCTCCGAGTTGCTGCGCGAGCAGATAATCCACGGAAATCCCGGCGCGATAGCTGTTGCTGCCGGGGAGGCGCTTCGGCGGAGCGGCGGTGAGAAAGGCCGCCGTGTTTGGAATATGGCCGTTACCAGGGTTGTCAATATTCGAGAGGACGATCATGTCCTTCTTGAAGGGCTGCAGCGGTTTCAGGATCTGCGACAGTTGAAAGTCCTTCCCCACTCCATTCACATCCCACCCCGAATGGTGAAATCCATTGGGTTGAAAAATAGTCACGTAGCGAGTCGGCGGCGTCGCGCTAACCGCCGGAGCGGCCACGGCTTCACTTTCCATGATATCGAGGGCGGGAAGTGCGAGAGTGCTGCCTATTCCGCGAAGAAAGGTTCGTCGATCAATACGCCAGGATTTTCTCATGGGGAGTTACTCTACAGGAAGGTTGCTCTGGTAGTTGAAAGGATAGCTCCTCGCAATCTCTTGGAGAAGGACGGATGGACGGTATCCTTCCTCGCGAACCCGATCTGCGATCTTGTCGACCACGGGTGTGTCGAAATATTCGAGCGGCCGTCCCAGTGCATAGGAAAGCATCTGCTCGGTGAGATTCCGAAGGAAGTCGTCCCGCCGTTCTTCGAGAAGGTAGGCTTTGAAATCGACCACATTCTCATATGTCTTGCCGTTCTTGAGAGTGACGGTGCTGTCCACGGGAACCTCAGGAGTTGAGATGCGCCACTTTCCAATGGGATCAAAGTTTTCGAGGACAAAGCCGAAATTGTCGATCTTATCGTGACAGCCAGCACACTCCTTCTGCTCACGGTGCCTCGCGAGTTCTTCGCGCAGGCTGATCCCAGCTCGCTCTCCAGTTCCGGGCGGAAGTTCGGGAACGTTCGGAGGTGGCGGTGGCAGATGTTCGCCAAAAATTTTCTCCAGCATCCAGACGCCGCGTTTCACCGGGCTAGTGCGCGTCGGCGTCGAGGTCACGGTCATGAGCCCGGCCATACCTAACAATCCCCCCAAATGATCCACGTGTTTCTCGTAGACGGCAAACTCACTCCCCTCACGCGGTGCGGGATGACCATAGTAGTTCGCCATGCGCTCATTGAGAAGAAGATAGTCCGATTCCAACAGCTCAAGCAGACTGCGGTCATCGCGGAGGATGTGCTCGAAGAAGCGGGACGTCTCTTTTTTCATGTCCTCTGCGAGAGCCCGACTGAACCCCGGATAGCGACCGATGTTCGGCATGATGTTTCCCCCGAGGTTGGCAAAGTCGAGCCACTCCGAAACAAAGGACTCAGAGAAAGCGCGCACCTTTGGCGACTGACGCATGCGGTCAGTCTGCTCCGCAATTCCAGAATCCGAAATGAGAAAATCCGCGTCAGCAGCGACGAGAAGCGCGCCATCGGGCACGGAAGCCCAGAGGAAGCTGGCGAGTCGCCCCGCGAGCTGATGGCTGGAGAGCCGTATCTCCTTACCGGGACCGTCGAGCGCATCGAAGCGGTAGAGAAACTCGGGCGAGCAGAGTGCGACGGCGAGGACATCTTTGAGAGCGGGGTAGAAGTCAGCCCCTTCTCCGCGGGCGGTGGAGTAAAAGCCGAACAACTCATCGAGTTGCGCTTCATCTACCGGACGACGGAAGGCCCGGGAAGCGAAATCCCGGATCATCGTTCGCACCTCTGCGTCATCGAGCGGGGCGACGTTGGAGCCCGGCAGATCGAAATAGAGTCCTTCGAGCTCGATTGCCCCTGGCTCGACCGGGCCGTCGAAAGTGATCTCACTCACCGCGACTTCGCCGGAGAAGGGACGTTTGTAGAAATACTTGAGCCGGGATTCCTCGACGTAGGCATTCCCGAAATCCATGTATTCATCGAAACTCGGGCTAATCGTTTCCTTCTCCCATCGTGCGAAAACCTCTCCGTCCGGGATCTTCAGCAGGGAAGCGAGTTCCATGTTCGCCCGCTTGTAACGAGTACGCCGCCCCAGCCATTCCCCCCGGACTTTCGTATCGTCCGAGACGGCATCGTGCTCGCGCAACAGTTTCAGCAACTGATAGTATTCGAAGATCTCGAAAGATGCTCGGTTGGCAATCTCAAGCTGCTCGCGGGCCGCCTTGCTGTAGTGAGAAAACGGTTTCAGTTTCGGGGCCGTCACCTCGGCAATCTTCGTGGCCTCGACGATATACTTCCGTGGCACGGGAAACTCGACGCGATAGTCATTCCGCAGGGGCAGGGCCGCGACATCGGTGCGAAGAGAAATCAGGTTGGATCCCTTCTCCATGAGGACGGTCATCGTGTAGTCCCTCATCTCCGGATCTTCGACAATCACGGAGCCGATCTCGTTGCCATCGGCATAGAGATTCAACCCGGTGACCGGATAGGGTTTTGTTCCGGCGTGAATCGTGACCCGGTAGTATCCCGTTTCGGGAAGAACTACAACGCTGGAACCCGTGGCGCTCGGTGTGGGCAGGACGAGAACCGGGGTATCCTGTTCCTGAGCGATACGGGCCCGGAAAACCTTGATCTCGTTCGCTCCAATCCGGCGGGTCCCCGGCGACGGATTCGCCTTCAGAAAAAAGAGAGCATCGAGAGCTCGTTGCGCTTCGTTGTAGTATTTTTCAAGGTAGGAACCATTGATAAGCAGCGACGATCGGTCATTGCGAAAACCGGAGGGTCCTTCGGGATCTCGAGGAAGACTCAACCCGGCTTTAAAATCAATTCCTAACAAGTCACGAATAGAATTGCGATATTGCAGTTGAGAGAGGCGTGCCAACGGCACATGACCGGGATTCCGAAACGACGACCAGTCTACATCGTTGACGGCGTGATCGATTTCTTCCACGAGCGTAGCCAGTTCGTCCGACGCCGGAAACGGCTTCTCCGGCGGCATCTCTTTCGACTCGATCTGGTGCAGGACCCGTAGCCAAAGCTTGCGTTCTTTGACGACGCTGTCCGGATCGAGAAATGGAGTCAGGTCCAGATTTCCCTTTGTTGTCAGGTCGTCGTGACACTCGTAGCAATATTTTTCCAGCAAAGGAACGACCTTCTCCTCGAACGCACTCTCGGAACGAAGAATCCCCGATATGCCCAAGCAGATTCCTGCAAGCACCACCGCCGCGGGGGGGACAAAAGATTTGCAGAGAAATTTTTCGGGCATCGCTGAAAAATAGCCGAAAGGAGGCCGAGTTTGCAGATTTTTTTCAAGCTGTCCAAACTTCTTCGTTTTCCGGGTCAGTCGTTTTCCGGGTCAGTTGACAAATTTGACTATTTGAGCCCCGCCCCTCCCGAATCTCCCCTCTAGACGATCCTCAAAGATCGCTGGAGACCGACTCGCGATTCCGAGCATCGAGTGACGCACATCTTGCCCTTTCCCGTGATGGAACGCGGGGACAGACATCTGGCGTCCTCTGATAAATTCCCGCGCGACAGGTGATCGAAAAGGGCGAGCGTGTTGGAAATGGTGAAAGTGCTGATGAACAGGAGAACCTTCGCGGGGCGAATGGGCGTGGCACGATGGATGGAAGCTGGTCGACTATTCAGGAGGACACAGTGATGTCTTTTACATCGTCTGGCCCGAGATGTATGGCATGCCGGAAGAGCTGCTTTGAATTCGATTTCGCGAGGCTTGGCTGAATTCTTTGAACGGGCCGCTATACGCGAAAACGAATTAGCATCCTGTAGCCGGCCTCTGTGAGGCCTGACTCCGATTCCTCTTCGGCCGTTCGATGCTTGTGCGGTGAAAAGGAGTAGGAAAAAGAAAATGGGATCATGTGAAGAATTCTACTCAGTCGTTCCGGCTAACACGCAAAAGAGGAACACATCGCTTCGCTCTGGCGGTTGCTGAATTTCTCTGGTAACCTGCCTCAAGATGAGTTCCCTGAAAGAGAGAGCGGAGCAGCGAAAGAACTGGTCGGTGAGAAAATTCGACAGCTTTGATGCGTTGCGCCGGCAGCAGATTCTGGATTGGCAAAGTCGTTCCCCTGAGGAACGGCTCGCTGCGGCGTGGGAATTGGCTCGTGATTATTGGGTGACCGTAAAAGGAAAAACAGAAGATGAACTCCGACTTCAAAGATCTGTTGGGCATTCTCGATCAGGAAGACGTTAGGTATCTGGTCGTCGGTGGCTATGCGGTCATCTTCCATTCCCGGAATAGAGGGACAGACATCTGACGCCCTCTACTGGGTTGGAGTGAGTTGGAGGATATGCGGTCAATAAATGTTGGCTGATTCCGACCGTTTTGGCGGTTAATATTCGAGCCGATTCCCGTGAAAAAAGATGAGAAAAATGAACCGATTTAAGAGCCTTATCCTCGGGGGGATCAGCGGATTCCTCGCCCTCAGCAGTGTCACCGCCAGCGAAAAGCCGAACATCGTCCTGCTCTACATCGATGACTGGGCCTGGAACGGGACGTCGATTCCGATGAGCGACAAGATGAAGAATTCCTTCATGCCGATCCTGGAGATGCCGAATCTCGAGCGTCTCGCGGCGGAGGGAATGAAGTTCACGAACGCCTACGGATCGGCGCAGTGTGCGCCGGCCCGGGTCAGTGTGCAGACGGGACAGACGAGTGCGCGCAGTGGGTTCACTCTCGTGCTGGGACAACAAAAGGATCCTGTCTATGACACGCGGCGTCAGTATCAACACCTGCCGGTCGTTCCCAATGTGTCTGACATGTCCCTCGATGCGGACGCGGTCACAATCCCGGAGGCGCTCAAGCCACTCGGCTACGTCAGTGCTCACATTGGGAAGTGGCACATGTATAGTGATCCCGGCGCGGAGGGCTATGTCGTGCATGACGGCGATACCGACAACAAGCCCGGCACGCCGAAGGATCCGGAGGTCTTCGCGACCGATCCCAAGCTGATGTTCAGCATCACGGAAAAGGCGATCGGGTTTATCGAAGAGCAGGCCAAGGCGGGGACTCCCTTTTACTGTCAGATCTCCCACTATGCGATGCATGCGGGGACGCAATGTCTCGAAGCGACCCGGCAGAAGTATGCGAAGCATCCTCTCCTGCAGGCCTACTACGAAAGCCTCGGCAAGAAGGTGCAGAATCTGAATATGAAGAACGATCCTGCCGCCTGGCTGGGAATGGCGGAGGATCTCGATGGCAGGATCGGGGCAGTGCTCGACTCGCTGAGAGATCTCGGGATTGAGGACAACACCTACGTCGTGGTCGTGTCCGACAACGGCTACCGGCACTCGGAAATGCTGGTCACGCCCGGAATGACGCAGCCGCTCCACGGGCACAAATGGTGGGCGTGGCAGGCCGGGATCCGCGTCCCCATGATCGTGACGGGGCCGAATGTGAAGGCCGACTCGGTCTTCGAAGGGAATGTCGCGAACTACGATTTCCTGCCGACCTTCGTGGAATGGGCGGGGGGTGATCCTTCCTCGCTCACGGATATCGACGGAGTCAGTCTCGCCAGTTACATGGCGGGGGAAGAGCCCGATGAATCATTCCTCAATCGGAATCTTTATTTCCACGTCCCCCATTACCGCGCCGAGATTCCGCACTCCGCGGTCATTTCCGGTGATCGCAAGGTGATGCATTTCTACGAAAAGCCGGACCTTCCGATGATGTTCGACCTTTCCGCCGATCCCGGAGAAGTGAGCAACATCGCGAAAGCGGAGCCCGAAACTCAGGAGAGACTCCTCGGTGAAATGATGAACTACTTTGAAGAGGTCGGAGCGCGCCTGCCCAAGCCGAATCCGGATTATGATCCTGCGGTCTACGAGGCGCTCAAGAACTACGAGGAGTTCATGAGGTGGGGGCCGTTCGAGGCGAAGCGACCATTGGAAGAGGACGAGATTTGATCCTGCCACCCGGCTGACGGTTTCGATCCGGGGTTCTTCACGAGGGAAGTTCCACCGGGTCGACAGCACCGGTTCTCGCGGGATTTGAAAGTCCAGGGTCGCGCGATTTTTCAGCGATAAAGGAGTCAACGACCTCAAGAAGGTGATCGATTTCAAACGGCTTCGTGATGTAGTCGGCAAAGCCCTCGAGCTCACTTTGTTTCACGGTGTCAGGCATGGCATCGGCGCTGACGCCGACGACGGGGATCGCTTTGGTGGAGTCCTGCTTTCGCAAGGTTCGCACCGTTTCAATTCCGGTCATGTCAGGGAGATGCATGTCCATGAGGATGAGATCAGGAAGACAATCGGTCGCGACCTGGATGCCATCGGTTCCGTTCTCAGCGACGAGGAGGCGGACGAGGGGGCGACGATGCAGGATCTTCCGAACGAGTTTGATGTTCACGGAATTGTCTTCGACGTAGAGAATCGTGACGTTCCTGTCCCGGGCCTGTCGATCAGATCCCGGGGTAAGGCGTGAATTTTCTTTCGCGGCTTTCGAGGTTTGATGTTTTCCGGCAGGCAGGGAAACGGTGAAGGCGGATCCTTCTCCGCGAATACTCTCGACGCTGATTGATCCGTGCATTACCTCCGTGAGCCGCTTCGTTATAGTCAGCCCGATGCCGGTTCCTTCGATGTTCCCTGCTGAGGCCCCGAGGCGATTGAAGGGTTCAAAGAGGGTGGCGAGATTTTTCTCCTCGATCCCGGTGCCGGTATCAGTGACTTCAATGTGGTGTTGTGAGTCAAAGGAATGGATCCGGATGTTGACCTCCCCGCCCCGCTGATTGTATTTGATGCTATTGGAAAGCAGATTCAAGAGGATCTGTTTGAGGCGGACGGGGTCAGCGAGTACGGAAATGTCAGTTTCGGAATCGGCCGGGGCCTCAAAGGTGACGGTGATCTCATTCTCGAGAGCCATTGACTTGACGATCGCGACGGCTTCCCGGATTGCCGGACTCAATGGCGTCGGCTTGATCGAGAGCGGGAGTTTCCCGGCTTCAATCTGCGAAAGGTTCAGCACTTCTGTGATCAAATTGAGGAGATGATTGCCCGATTTTAGAATTTGATCGAGGCCCTCCCGATGACCTTCATTGACGGGGGACTCGGAATCTGAAACGAGAAGCTGCCCAAAGCCGATGATCGCATTCAGAGGAGTGCGGAGTTCGTGACTCATGTTCGAGAGGAATTTTGACTTCGCGAGACTGGCTTCTTCCGCTTCCTGTTTGGTTTCCTCAAGTTCGTGGGTCCTCTGCGCGACGAGTTCTTCGAGATGGTCTTTGTAGCGGTTAAGTTCTCTCTCGGACTTCTCCCGCTCCATGATGATCCCCGCCAGTCTTGCAGCAGACGCGAGATCTTTGCTCTGTGCTTCGGTGGGTAAAGCAGGAACATCCGAATACATGGCGAAGGTCCCGAGGACCTCACCCGTGGAACTTTTGACCGGTTCGGACCAGCAGGCGCGCATTCCGTGCGGCAGGGCGACATGCTTGAATGCCTGCCATTTGGGATCGGTCTCGATGTCTTCGACGAGGACCCGTTTGCCGAAATAGGTGGCCGTTCCGCAGGAGCCAATCTCCGGTCCGATTTCGACTCCGTCGAGCGTGTCGCAGTATTCTGCCGGCAAACTGGGTGCTCCGGCGTGTATCAGCGTGTTGTTCTCCAGTTCAAGCATGGAACAACGCAATCCGGGATGCCGCGATTCGTAGAGGTGTGCGACGGCTTCGTAGATGTCGATCGCCGGTTCTCTCGTCGCGATCATCTCCAGGATTTCCGAGGTGGCGACGATGAACTGCTCCGACTTGATGCGGGCCGTGATGTCGAGGTGACTTCCAATGAGGCGGGTGGGCTTGCTCTTGAAATTACGGTCGCAGAGATGGCCACGGGAAAGAACGACGATTTCGTGACCGTCCTTGTGGATCATGCGCATTTCGATTTCGAACAAGTCGATTCTCCCTTCGACATAGTCGGAGACCACTTTGAGGGCCCTATCGTGGTCATCTGGATGAACGAGAGAACTCCAGGTGTTCAGATGGTTGGGGAGTTCGTCATCGGCATATCCCAGCATGCTTTTCCACCGGGGTGAGTAGTAGACGTCATTGGTCTCGAGATTCCAATCCCATAGGCCATTGGCCGCGCCTTGCATGGCGTGGAAAAAGCGCTCCTCGTCGATGTCGATAAAGGCGCTCCTTCTCTCGTCTTCGTTTACGACGGTTCGACAGTGGTTTTCGCGGGCAGCAAGGCTCTTCCGCAGCCCGCGGATCTCTTCCGGGAGCTGGGCATTTGTCTTCGCGGTGTCGCGATCTGTCGTTTCACTCTTCATGGAACAGGAATCAACCGATGCTGAAACTCGATTCAAAGACTCGGATCCAATTAAGTTTATACTATAGAAATTATAATTACAATATATTTTATAGATTGTGATGTCTTATGAAGCAAAGGGATTTTGAAACCTTTTCAGCTGATTTCCCGCATTTTACGAGGTGCTGAAGAACGACAAGGATTTCGGGATTTAAAGGCCGTTCGAGGCGCTGCGCCTTTGAGGCGGACAAAATTTGAGGTTGAGTATGAAGGGGATTTAGGATTCGGGCGCGGTTTGTCGGAACTTTTGCAAGTTCCGCTACGGGGCTGATCCGGATACGTGGAATCCGTGATTCTGATTTTAGGCATGGATTGAACATGGATTTATAGGATTCCAAGGATTAGGCGCTCCGGGCCACGGGGCTTGTAGCGGCGTTGGGGACAACGCCGACCCATGCGCGCGCTTCCTCAAAACCGCTCTCGATAAGGCCAGCCCGGCACCTCGACTTTGATCGGCCGTCGCTCCTCATTCATCGGGTGAAATTGCAGGTCGATCTCCCGTTTTTCGGTGTCGAACAAGATGATTCCGTAACCATTCAGCCCGTTCCCCGCGCCGTACATCGTGACCTTGTTCCCAAACCGATCGTGAAACTCGCCGGTGTCGTCAGGCGCGCCGGGTTCGCGATTCTGCCCGGTTTCGAGGGGCTCCCATTTTCGGCTCGCGCGTGAGGAAAAGGAGGGTAGTGAATAAGTGATGGGACCGTCGTCAAATTCGTCGACGCCATGACGGCCGAGTGTGCCGAGGTGAACGTCGCCGTGGAGCATCACAACCGGAGCAACGCCGATCGCTTTCAAGGCGCGGTTTCTTCCCGACTGCGGCCAGGCGTTGGAGTCGGTGTCGGCTGAGGTGGGCGAATACATTGCGGTGTGAACCCAGGGGCTCGAGGAAAGGACCGCACCGATGCCTTTGGATTGCGTCAGCTCGTCTGACCAGGTTTTGAGGAAGGCTTCCTGCTCTGGTCCGAGGAGTTGCAGGTCGGGCCGGTCGAGTTGGGTGCAGTCGTAGTCGGGATCGAGGACGACTTCGATTTCAAAGTCGGTTGTGCGGGGGTCCTCCCACTCGAAGCCCGGTGGAGCGATCAGCTCGGTGATGACCTCGGAAGGGGCGCTCTTGAACTTGCGGTCTTCGAGGATCGCAAAGCTGACGCCTCCGTATTCCAGCGCGGTGTAGTAGGCGAGGACGCCGTCGCCGTGGGGGCCCGGGTCGACGGGATCGGGAAGGTTGCCAGTCTGGGTGAACTCGGCGGCGTTGACCCAGGCCGGATGCGTCGGGTAGCCGCCGGTGGTGCGGTCGCCGTTCATGCGGACGCCTCCCCTCCCCCAGAGATCGTTGGCAAAGACATCGTGATCGTCGGTGATCATGATGGTGGGGCGGTCACGCATCAGCTCGCGAAAGGCTTCGCCGAACTTCCGGTATTTATCGAGGTAGTTCTTCATTCCCTTCGGGACTTCCTCTGCCGTTTGAGCCTGAAACATGGGACTGCCGTAGTCGTTCTCGTAGATCTGGTCGCCGGAGAAAAAGACGAGGTCGGGATCGTGCGAGATGACCTCGGCGATGGCCTCTTTCCAGGGCCAGGCGATGTCTTTGTGGCAGGACAGGCCGGCGAGTTTCAGAGTCGAGCCGGGTTTGGGTTCGGCGCGGAAGGTGCCCTCCCAGATGGAGTCATCGCAGGTGACGCGGAAGCGTTTTGTTTCGTGGCGGGGCCATTCGTCGATTTTGAAGAGGGCGGTCGCGGTGAGGGTGTCGATGGGTTGAGACTGGATGGCTTCCCACTCGTCTTCGGCGGTGTCGCGGAGGGAGAGGGTCACCGTATCCGGCCCGCCCGTTGCGGGGGCGGCAGGATCGGTGTCGAGATGCACGAGGAGCTTCATTTTACCGAGGTGCTGGCAGTATTGGCTCCAGAGGATTTCGGTGGCGTTCAGCGGGGCGGTGAGAACGCTGAGGCTGAAGAGCAGCGTAAGGAGGCGGGTGAAAGGGATGAGGTCTCTCATGGGAATCCTGTTGCGGGGAGAAT
>JARGOD010000105.1 GCA_029210205.1 Verrucomicrobiales bacterium
TCAGAATGTGCAATAATCCAACAGGGTTAAGTCACCGACTAAACCCTGTTGAATCCTGACCCGGCATGACTTCTCTCCACGCTTTAATCACAGCGCTTGTACGTCTCCTCGGATTATTTTACGCGATTCGAGCATTCGACGAGGTCTTCGCATCCCTCTTCTGGATGTTTACAATGCCCAAACTGGAGTCCTCAGGTGTGTCGTATATCCCACTCTTCCTTACTGGCGCATCCATCCTTCTCTACGGTGGCATCTGTATCGGACTATTTTTCCTAGCACCAAGACTGGCACGACTCATGATCGGAGTTGAGAAAAAAAACGAAGCAGTCGAGGTTCCGTGGCATGAGACGTTGATTCTCCTCGCCGGGGTTCTCGTTTCAGGCTGGGCTTTTGTTCGCATCACCGATACGACCTACACCATTCTTCAAAGCGCTGCGACCAACGCTGGAGAGTATCGGATCGATACGCCCATGCTGGTTTATCTCTTCATGTCGGCACTCCTCCTCGCAGCCGGCCTGCTCCTGATCGCCAAATTTCATCGCATCAGTCGTTGGATGGACGAACGTCGGCAAGGTAAACACGTTTCCTGAATTCAATTCTCATGAGCAATCTGGAACTCAATCGACGCGGTCTTCTTTGCGTGGTCTCCGGCCCCTCCGGGTCAGGGAAGACTACCCTCTGTCGTCGGTTTTCCGAAACCGATCCCGATGCGGTCTATGCTACTTCGGCGACGACACGGGAGCCGCGCGAAGGTGAAGCGGATGGGGTTGACTATCATTTTCTCGCTCGTGAGGAATTTGAAGGGCGCGCCACCCGCGGCGAATTCCTCGAGTTTGCCGAAGTTCACGGGAACCTTTACGGCACTTTGAAAAGTGAAGTGATCTCTCACATCGAAGCCGGCCGCGACGTCCTCATGGATCTCGATGTACAGGGAGCTGAAAACATTCGCAACCGCAACGACAGCCAGATCGAAGAAGCCCTCGTCGATATTTTCATCCACCTTCCCAGTGATGACGAATTACTGAAGCGCCTCGGTGGAAGAGGCACGGAAACTGAGGAACAAACACGTCTCCGTCTTGCGAATGCCCACGAGGAAATACGTCATTGGACCAAGTATCGCTATACCGTCGTGAGTCGCGATAAAGAGACGGACTTCACGACCTTCAGCTCCATCATCGCGGGAGAGCGTTGTCGCTCAAGCCGACTCACTCCGAGCGAGGAAATCATCGCGGATCACCCGGAACTCGGACTCTAAATTTTCCGGCCATGCGAATTCTCATCACCGCCGGCCCGACGCGTGAACCAATTGACCCGGTTCGCTATCTCTCGAACCGATCGTCCGGCAAAATGGGGTATGCTCTCGCGAAGCAGGCAATTGCACTCGGACACGAAGTAACCCTGATCAGCGGACCGGTTTCAATCGAGCCGCCCGAAGGGATTGAAATCATCAGGGTCGAAACGGCAGATAAAATGTTCGACGCCGTAAAAGCAAAAATCAACGACGGCGACATGGCGATTTTTTGTGCTGCTGTCTCTGACTACAGAGTTGCCGATATTGCAGATGAGAAAATTAAGAAAGACTCGAACACACTTACCCTAACGCTCATCAAAAATCCTGACATTCTCGGAAGCGCCCGAAAGGATTTCGGATTCAGTGGCACCCTCGTTGGCTTCGCCGCCGAGACGGAGAACATCGACACAAACGCCAGGGAAAAATTGGAACGCAAAGACTGCGATTTCATCGTCGCCAACGACGTGAGCCGAAGCGACATTGGTTTCGATCGCGACGCGAACGAAGTTGTTATCTACTCCAAAGATGGCTCAGCAACGCGACTCGAACTAGCGTCCAAAGACGAGATCTCAAGGCAGATCATTGAGCGCATCAGCTAGAGACCGGGCGGCTCAACGCTTCAATATCAAACGGGATGCCGGCTCCGTCTCCAGCAAAGTTTCATATCGACACCGGGAAAGCGAAGGCAGAAACTCTCGAAAGTCGAATAAGCCAGTTTTTGCCCCGTCTATCCGGAAAGTCATGAATCGCTTCCTCTTCATCGCTCTTGCTCTCGCTTCCCCGTCCTTTCTTTACGCGCAGGCCCCGTGGATCGAATACACCGTCCCCACGACGATTAAATTCCCGAACGGTTACTCTGTCGTGAAGGAACCGAAGGCGAACTCTAAAGTCGAAAAAAACGTTCCGGGCCCGGCCGAGGCAACCGTGAAATGGCTACATCGCAACCCGGCCGGAGTCGTCTTTTACCTCTCTGACTGGAGTTCGGATCGACGGATGCGCGGTCAGGATCATTTCTGGATCCTCCCGAACGGCGCTCCTGAAGAAAAGCCCCACGATGCGACTTTTCGCCCGTTGAAAAAAGTCGAATTTCCCAACGGATTTCAAATCGTCGAAGAAACCTCGCCCAACGCGCCAATTCTTTCGACCGTCCCCGGCCCGGCCACGGCCGACGCGAAAGCACAGCGCGTTATCAACGGTGTCACTTACTACATGACGGAGTGGAGCTGGGATCGCGCCCAGCGCGGCATTCCCGGCAACTGGATGCGGGCGATTCAGGCACCTTCGACTCCACTTCCTCCCAAAATAGCTCCCCTTCCGAAAAGTCTCGAAATAAGCGAACGCGAGTATGAGCGAGTCTTTGAATTTGGCATCGAAACCTTGGAAGAGCCAAAACCCGACGCCAAGTTTGTTCCGGCACACACGGAACCAGTCGCTGTTAAAGTCGCTGCCGAGGCCTCTCTCCCGCATCCCTCCGGTTTTGGTCGCCACACTTTCTACCTCACCCCGATGGCCCAGCGCAACCGTCTCGAAGGCAAGCCCTACGTCTGGATGCGTGACGCTCTGCCAAAAGACAATCCTGACCTGCTTCCACGGATGAGGACCCTCCTCGGTGAGCACGAGGTCCCTTTTCCGCTCGAAGTCTATCTGAATCGACCATGGGCTTTTTCCGCGGCACTTTTCGATGTTGATCCGGAGAAAAGCCTCATCGCATTGAGGGAATTCGACCTCCTTCCCTTAGTCACCGACATGGCGCCTTTCTTCGACGACCAAGAATTCCCCATCGCCTGGATGAAGGAAGCCGCCGCAGCTCTCAATCGGACTGACGATCTTGAAGCCGCGATTACCGCTTTACGTGGCTACCTCCCAAAAAGAGAGAAGGCACTCGAACTCTGGGCGACGAATGAGGAAGGTGAAATGATGGGAAGCTACGCCCGAGACCGGATCCGCTTCGACCAGCGGGTCCTCGCTCTCTTCGAAGCCGAGCGAGGAAACTATTCCGCCGTGGAACCTCTCCTCGCCCCGCTCATCGCCGATTGGAATCCTGATTCCGAGGGGCTGAATGCCTCGGGGCCAAGTATCAATATGCTGCGGGAAATTGCCCGCTCACAGTGGAAGCTTGGAAAAACAGCGAAGGCCACCGAATCCACCCGAACCTGGGTAAGAGCCTATTCCCGCGACATTGCAAATGAGCTCCTCAATCCCGAATACAGAAGCGCGTCCGAGCGCTTCACCGAATTCGACAGTGACTTCGAAAAAATTGGCGACTACTTTGACCTCCTTGAAGCCGTGACCGATCCACAAGTTGCTGCGGAAATTGTTGTCGGTCTGAAAGGACTCCGCCTCGCTGTCTCCTCATTCACTCAAGTCCGTCGAAAGAACTATTCTGATCCTCAACTCGCTCAGCTCACAGACGAGCTGTTCAGCCTTGAAGAAGACGCACAGGAAAACGAACTCAACGGACGTTCTCTCGATCATGAAGGTCGCGACCGCATCTTCAAGATCCGCGCCGAGCTCGCGAGCCGTCGTCTCAGCGGCGTCGGCGTCGATCTGAATGACAACGCGGAGTGGCGTTCGGTAAGCGCGGAGATCAATCGCCTCGCCGCTGCCGGATCCGCCGCCTGGGAACTCGATGAGTTGACGATGAAACGTGATCTCCTTGCGATGGATCACCTCATTGAAAAAGGCGGATTTCTGATCCGGCCGGACGACCTTGAAATTGCTCTGGAGCCCGATGAAGTTCTCATCGATTTCTTTCAAATCCCAGCAGGCTCAGTCGGAGAGAGCGGTTCCTACGGCGCAGTCATTCTGAGAAAAGATGCTGCTCCGAAGCTAGTCAACATTGGCAAGTCGGGGATCGTTGACACCATCGTGAAGCGCTACCGGGATCTCATGACCGGGCAGGGAGAGTTCGCTCTCGCTTCCCTCGACGACCTGAACCAGCAGTCCGACAAGATCATTGCGGAGACCTTTGCTGCCGTTCTCAAACCACTCATGCCTGAATTGCAGGGAAGCTCGAAAGTTCTTTTCTCCACCGAAGGTCAGCTTTCATTTCTTCCCTTCGATCTCCTTGGAGAATCTTCTGAGACGCTTCTTCATTCCTCTTTTGAAGTTTCTTACGTGAATGCATCTCGCGATCTCCTCAAGGCGGCTCCCAAATCGGAAGACAACGCAAAGCGATCCGCCCTGCTTCTTGGAAATCCAATCTTTGATACACAACTTTCCGCCCTCGCTTCGACATCAGCTCCTGCAGGCATTGATGAAGCCTCCAGATCAATCCTCGCCGAAGCCTCACGAGGTGTAGAATTCGTTCAACTTCCCGGCACAGAGAAAGAAATTAATCTTCTCGAGCCGAAGCTGAACGAAGCCGGATTTGAAACTGTCTCTCTCGCGGAGGGCGAAGCCACCGAAGCTAACCTCATCGAAGCGGTGGAGTCACCGACGATTCTACACTTCGCGACCCACGGCTTTTTTCTAAACCGCCTTCCTGTAGCCAATCAAGGTGTCGAGAGGAACAAGCGATCCGCGATGCTTCTGAGCGGCCTCGCCCTGACCGGCGCACAATCGACACTCGAGTCGTGGAACCGCGGGCAAATTCCAAACCCCGGAAATGACGGCATCCTCTTCGCCTCGGAAGTTTCACAACTCGATCTCAGCAACACGAAAATCGTCGTCCTCAGCGCCTGTGAAACCGCAGTCGGTAAATCACTCAGCGGAGAAGGGGTCGAAGGCCTCCGCAGTGGCCTGACTCTGGCCGGCGCACAAAACGTGATGATCACTCTCTGGCCAGTCGATGATGTCGCCACGGTCACCCTGATGGAAGATTTCTACACCCGCCTCCTCGGCGGGACCGCTGCCCACCTCGCGCTCGTCGAAACAAAGCGAGCGCTTTTTGATCGAATCTCGAAAGAGGTGAACCCCTACCTCGCCCATCGTCTCGTCGGTCCGTTCTTGATGACACGGACGGGATTGATCACTAACTGATCAATCCGAAGAGACTGCCACCGGTGGCGCAAGACTGTCTTCGCTCTGCGTTGTTTCAATTCTCGTTCCCGGAACAGGATCTGTTCCGGGAGGACGCAGCGCAGCGGCAGGCTCCTCAAGCACTTCCTTGATCTTCGGTAATTCGGCCGACTGAACCGGGGCGACCGGAATTTCCTCTGACTCGATCTTCAAGCCGGGAGTCTCGCGCGATCTCAGAGTCTCCGGCTTGGGAGCACCAATCCTGGCAAGCGGTGAGGGCTTGCTGTCATCCACACTCCAATCAACACTCGGCTTGGAGATCTCTTCCGAACTGGATAAATGGGGTCTTGCAGGCTCAACTGAGGCCGGATTTTCAACCGCCGTTGCAGCTGGAGTCGACTTATCCGGAGTTAACTCGACCCGCTTCAGCGTTGGCTTGGCCGTTTTTGTAATTTCAGAGCTTTGCTCTAACGGATTCTCAGGAATGGGTTCCTCTGGAGTGACCGCTTCGGTAACAACGGTTCCGCTATCCTCCACTCCAAAAGGGTTCGCCTTCTGAAGTCCTTTCGTAATTTCGTCTTTAGCCTCTTCCGGCGAACTCGCCTTATACCCGAGAAAGTAAAAGACTCCGATCGCGACGATGAGGGTCACGAGAATGATGTTGAGAAACACTGGAGCTCCCCCCGGCTTATCGAGCCTGCGACGTGACTTCGGGTTTCGTTGCAGACGAAAACGACGGTCTTTCTTGATCGTCTTCTTCATCTCGCCCATCAACTCATGTTCGCCGAGACGCAGAGTCTTACTCGAATCGAGCGCTTCCATCGAATTACCGAGGTCCACTTCCAGGTAATCGGCATAATTCCGAATGAAGCTTTTGGCATACGCGACGCTCGCAAATTTCGAAAAGTCATCCTCCTCGATGCTGTAAACCATGTTGGCATGGATATGCGTCTCATGTGACACGTCCGCTACAGACAAG
The DNA here is from genome assembly GCA_029210205.1 of Verrucomicrobiales bacterium. Lineage (GTDB taxonomy): Bacteria > Verrucomicrobiota > Verrucomicrobiia > Verrucomicrobiales > DEV007 > Arctic95D-9. The sequence continues at coordinate 6,231 of JARGOD010000105.1, forward strand.
CCTGATTCTCTCCGGGCTTCGCCCAGCTTCTGTCCAATTGTCGCCATTCTACGGTGACCCAACTAGGGGTTTCACGTGAAGTGGTAGGACTATTTCATCGAAACGTCACAAGAGAAGGCTGACTTAAGGGGTTTATTAACGCCTTCTCCTTCACGTGAGGAATAATCTAATCGAAATCGTCGGAAAGATCGACCAGAATTTCGCGAGGCTTCGCTCCATCTCCCGGGCCGATGATTCCGCGACTTTCCAGGATGTCAATCATGCGGGCAGCACGAGTGTATCCCAGTCGTAAACGCCTCTGTAGCAATGAAGTAGACGCTTTCTTTTCGGTGTAAACGACTTCGAGGCACTTCTCCAGAATTTCCTCATCGGCATCGGAGATCTCCTCGTCGCCTTCATCGAAGCTACCGGATTCAATCGCTTCGCGGGCCTCTGGCTCGAATTGTGGCTCTCCTTGAGCAGCACAAGCATCGACTAAATCTTGTGCTTCTTCGTCGGTAATGAGGGCACCCTGAGCGCGGATGAGCTGGGCACTGCCGGGTGGCAGGTAGAGCATATCGCCTTTCCCAACGAGGTTTTCCGCGCCGTTCGAATCGAGAATAATCCGACTGTCGGTCTTTGATGAAACCTGAAACGCGATGCGCGAAGGAATGTTCGCTTTGATGATTCCGGTGACGACATCGGCTCGCGGCGTCTGCGTCGCGACGATCAAATGAATTCCGGCAGCACGGGCTTTTTGCGCAATCCGGGCGATGCCCATTTCCACATCCGCCGGGGCGGTCTGCATGAGGTCCGCCAACTCGTCGATAATAACGACAATGTAGGGAAGGCTGTCAGGGAGCTGTTCGTCACTACTTGAAGCAGGCTTGTTCTGACGTCCCGCAGGCATATCAAAGGGAGGCTGATCCTCTTCTTCAATCGCGAAACCTCCTTCGGATTCCAGATCATCACTCAGCTTCACGTGATGTGCCATTGCCAACTCCGGCTCCTCAATTTCCTCTTCGGACATCTCTTCCGCATCACGAGCCTTGGCCCGCATCGCATTGTAGCCGTCGAAGTTTCGGGTTCCAACTTCGGCAAAAAGAGCATAGCGGCGCTCCATCTCATTGATGACCCAACGCAGTGCAAGAAGCACCTTCTTCGGATCCGTCACCACCGGGACGACCATATGGGGCAAATCGTTGTAGAGCTGCATCTCGACCACCTTCGGATCAACCATGATGAAACGCAGCTCGTCCGGCGTGAAGCGATAAAGGAGACTTGCAATAATACTGTTGATGCAGACACTTTTTCCACTACCGGTCGCACCGGCGACAAGAAGGTGTGGCATCCGCGCGAGGTCGCCAATGATGGTCTTACCGTAAACATCCTTTCCGAGCGCAAGGGGCAGCTTGGCTTTAGAATTGCGGAACTCATCGTCTTCGAACAGCTCACGAAGCGCGACTGCGATCTTGTCAGAGTTGGCTATTTCAATGCCTACGGTGTCTTTGCCGGGAACCGGAGCGAGAATATTGATCCGCTCCGCGCGCGTCGCTCTGGCAATGTCTGCTTCAAGTGAAGTAATGCGGTTCACGCGCAATCCGGGCATTGGATACAGCTCGTAGCGGGTGATCGTCGGGCCCCGCGTGATGTCACCGGGTTCGACATCGACACCAAACGTTTTCAGCGTCGAGACAATATTAGATTGCTGTTTGATCAACTCTCCCTGATCGGTCGGCTCGGCCTCCTCTTCAGCATATTGGAGAATGCTAAGGCTGGGGAGCTCGTAGTCTTCGAACTGCCCCCCTTGTAAAAGTTTGCTCTCCTTTTCCGCCTTGGTGAAGAGCGACCCGGCGGCCTCTTCGGGAGTCAGTTTTTTCCGTGCGCTCTGAGAAGAATCGATGATTTTTGGTTCCGGAGTGTTCACCGGCGCCGGTGCTTCCGTGAAGAGGTCGGGCTGTTTCTCAGCTTCCTCCGCTGGCTTTTCCTTCTTCTCCTTAACGATCTTCTCCTTCTTTGCTTTTGTCACTTTTGGAGCACTGACCGCCAAATTGGGCCAGGAGATCGGTCCAAACAACGGTCCACGATCTCGAATTTCTTCGATCATGTTGGCAGTGCGTTCACGCACCATCATCGCGAATTGGAAGGGATGAATACCGGTGATTACTATCAGAGCAATCGTGTAAACGATGCTCATGACGATAACTGACCCGACCGAGCCAAGGAGCTGCTCGACAAGGCGATTCCCGAGCCCGTATCCTACGAAGCCACCGGCGCTTTTCGGTAAATTGATGCGACTTGCCCAGTCTGCGAAAAACCAGGTTTGAAACTCGATCAGGCAGGATGCAGAAATAAGGAGGCAAAACACGGCCATGAGATTCCGGCCATGAAACGGCCGGGCACCAGTTAAGACCTGCAGGGACCACCACCCTCCAATCGCAGGGATGAGGTAGCCAACCACACCAAAGAAAAAGTAAGTGTATCCAGCTGCAACCGCTCCGACAGGCCCGATGAAATTGTTAACGACATCACTTTGTCCGGACTGACTGCTGAAGGGAACCCAGGAAGGAAGGTCGGCGGGCGAGTAGGAGATCAGGGCAAGCAGCAGCATCACTGCCAGCCCCATCATTGCGATCGCAACGACCTCGTGAAATGCATAGGGCCCGTCTGAAGTAACACGTCTTGGACGTGCCTTTTTAGCCGCTGGCTTTGCCGCCCTCTTTCTTCCTGTCGATTTCGTTTTAGAAGCACTGGAGGAGCGGGCAGCCATGAGTCGAGGGTACAGTCACAAAAGCGGTTAATGATCTGAAAATTATAGTAAATTCCAGAACACGTAAATTTAGCCACAAATATGGACCATTTAATGTTCAGGATCAACGTATATCTCGGAAAACTAAAGCACTTTCAGGCTTCAGTCACAATTGACAGATCTCTGCTTTCCCGCGTAGCCTCGGAGCGTGAAAACGATTCGATCAATTCTCTTCTCCTGTGTGCTTTTGACCTCAACTCTGCTTCTCTCGGGATGCGGTGGCAACTGGCTTGTCGGCAAGTGGGAGTTCGATAAAGAACGCACTCTCGAGGTCATGGAACAGCAGGTCACCGCTAGCCCTGATGCCGCGCCCGGAGGTGGCGGGTTACTCAAAGACATTGTCGGTGGATTGCAGAAGGGACTCTCGAAGGTCATGCTCACCCGTTTCGAAGGGGTCCAAATTGAATTCACCAAAGATGAAGTCCGGAAGCTCATCAATGGGGTTGGTGGAGCGATGAAATATGAGATCATCGAAAAGCCGACACCGGATACCTATCTCGTGAAAACAGACGACGGCACCATTGTTACCTGGGAAAAAGTCGGGGAAGGAATCCGCCTCAAATTGGCGAGTGACACCGATGGGTGGGTTTACTTCCAAACAGCAGAGTGACGCATTTCATCTCGACAGCACGATACTTCTCAGATCATGCTGAACATGCTGGCAATTCCGTCGGCAATTAATCCCCTATCAAATCATGATCGATCCTATTCTTGCTATCACCCTTCCCACCATCGTCAGCCCCGTTCTTGCACTCATCGCCGGAATTCTGATTCTCATCCGACCAGCCCTCCTCGCGAAGATCGTCGCGATTTATTTGATCGTGGTTGGTGTGCTCGGGTTGCTTGGATAAAGTAGCTGAGTATTATCACAGACGAAGGATAGGCCTAAAAGCCTTACTCCAGCGGTGCTAAATAGCGCTCACACCATTTCAATTCTGGATCGAGCGATTCAGGAATGGCGTACTCGAAGTGCAAGACCCGTCGGCACGACGGGTTTTCACTTCGTGCCGAAGAATGCAGAATCAGCGGTGAAATGAGCAGTATATCCCCTGCCGCCGCTTCGCAAACTACCTCGTCAACTTTTTCAACAACGGACGAAATTGCGTTCTGATCCATCCTCCCGCGACGATGTGATCCGGGAATGACTTTGAGCGCTCCGTTCGATGCCGGAGTGTCATCGAGGTGAATACGGACTGTCATCATCTGTTCCAGTAGCGAAACAGGAGGCTGAGCATGTTGCACTCCGTTCTTCATCGACCAATTGACGTAACCGGTGACGTCTACTCGAGCAGCTACGGCAATCGTGAGATCCTGATGCCAGAGTACCGGCCAGTTTTCTTCCGGGGTCTTGTTGAAGAGAATGCTGCGAACGGGAATGCGATTCGACCCTGCCAGAATTTTTAATTTCGGTGAAGTGCTGAGACGCTGGAAAAGCGACGAGCGATCAAATAGCATGCGAACGCTTGCGGTTTCTTCCTGATCGGAGATGCGATCCGCTTCAATTCTCAGCTGAACGAGTTCGGCTTCATCGAACACCGCACGGTGAATTTCGAAACCGTCGATTTCAAGGCTGTTCGTCATCAGTAAACTAAAATGCTCGCATCGAGACTGTGTAGCAAGATAGCTCCGCAACCATCTGCGCGCTAAAAGTTCAGCCGTTTTACCGGGTAAATCAGCAAAGGCCTCACTCTCATGGCTATGTATAGCGCCACAAAAAAAGCCGACCTGCTCTTGCAGGACGGCTTTTTTTAAATCGTTTCAGTGCGCAATGCTTAGCTGTAGGAAGCCTGCGAACCCTTGATGTCGCGCTTCTTGAGCCAGGGCATAAGATTGCGAAGGCGCTTGCCAACTTTCTCAATCTGGTGCTGCTCACCCTCTTTGCGGAGAGCTTTGAAATTCGGACAGTTGTCGTCGGATTCTTTGATCCACTCTTTCGCGAACTTGCCGCTCTGAATATTCTTGAGAGCACGCTCCATCTTCTTCTTCACAGAAGCATCAATGATGGTCGGGCCGGTCTTGACGTCACCCCACTCAGCGGTGTCGGAGATCGAGAAACGCATTCCTGAAATGCCGGACTCATTGATGAGATCCACCGTGAGCTTGAGCTCGTGGAGGCACTCAAAGTAGGCCATCTCGGGCTGGTATCCAGCCTCGACAAGCACTTCGAAGCCTGCCGTGATGAGTTGGCTGACGCCACCGCAAAGCACGGTCTGCTCGCCGAAAAGGTCGGTCTCAGTCTCTTCTTTGAAAGTCGTCTGGAAAGTACCGGCACGTGTTCCACCGATGCCCTTGGACCAGGCGAGAGCGATTTTTTTAGCATCACGTCCCGGATTTTGCTCGATCGCGATCAGACTGGGAACGCCCTTGCCCTCGATGAACTGGCGACGAACGATGTGCCCGGGCCCCTTCGGAGCGACCATGATCACATTAACGAAATCGGGAAGCTCGATGGTCTTGAAGTGTACTGCGAACCCGTGGCTGAAAAGAAGCGTCTTCCCTTTCTCGAGGTGGGGAAGGATGTCCTTGTTAAAGATACCGGCAATCTTCGTGTCAGGCGTAGCGATGAAAATGACGTCTGCCGCTTTAACTGCATCAGCAGTGTCCATGACTTTGAAACCGTATTCCTCAGCCACTGCGCGAGACTTGCTCTTCGCGTAAAGTCCGATGATGACCTTAACTCCGCTATCCTTGAGGTTCAGCGCGTGAGCGTGACCTTGTGAACCGAAGCCGATCACGGCACAGGTTTTTCCTTTTAGCACACCGAGGTCTGCGTCTTTATCCGTGTAGATTTTTGCTGCCATGTCTTCTCTATTTTGAGGCGCGTAGATTCCGCGCAAACTCGTCAATGGTCAACCTGTATTCTCGGCTACGACTTGCGACTCGAACTGACGACGCGACCGCCACCACTGGGCATGACGACCTGAAGTTTCGAGACGGCCTTGCGAATCGCTTCCACCGCGGTCGCGATTTCTTCGATTTCATTGAATCGGGAAAACGAAAACCGGACACTGCTGCGTGCACGGGAGGAGGAGAATCCCATCGCTTTGATGATACGACTTGGCTGCACCGCACCGGTGCTACAGGCCGAACCGGGTGAGCAACAAACGCCCGCTTCATCGAGGAGGATGAGTAGCCCTTCGCCATCCACTCCGGGAAAATACAGATTGCTCGTATTGGGAAGTCGCCCGGATCCTCCGCCGTGAACTTCGGCACCGGGAACCACAGCGAGGACCTGCTTTTCGAATTCGTCACGAAAATCAGCAAGCGCCGCAGTTGCTTCGATCGATTGCCTTGCCAACTCAGCGGCGACGCCCATCCCGACAATACCCGGAACATTCTCCGTTCCGGAACGACGCTCGTTTTCCTGCCCGCCGCCGAGAATCTCCGGCTGAAAACGTGCATGTCGATTCAGGTAGAGAGCACCAATTCCTTTCGGCCCGTGAAATTTGTGCGCGGAAATGGAAAGCGCATGAATCGGAAAGTCGCTCACTTGCACCGGGATTTTCCCAACCGCCTGAACCGCATCGGTGTGAAAATAGACATCCTTTTCCGCTGCGAGCGTCGCCGCTTCGGCAAGTGGACTGAGGGCTCCGGTTTCGTTATTGGCCCATATTAGACTGGCAACCGCAACGGAGTCATCAGCCAGGTTTTCACGCCACGCCGCTAGATCGAGAGCACCGCTTGAGTCAACAGGGTTGAATCGGACATCGTACCCTGTTTGCTTGTGAAATTCTGCCACCTCATAAACGGCACTGTGCTCGACGGTCGAGGTGAGAATTGTTTTTCGCTCCGGGCGTAAAGCCATCGCCGAGCGCAAGGCGGTGTTACTCGACTCCGTGCCACCGCTCGTGAAAACGATTTCCGAAGCTTGCGCCCCGATGAGAGCAGCGACCTGCTCGCGAGCCAACTCGATCGCTTTTCGCGAAGCTTTCCCGAAGCGGTAACCTCCCGAAGGATTCCCGTAATTTTCGCCCAGCCACGGCAGCATCGCCTCCCGCACCTCGGGAGCGACTTGGGTCGTGGCGTTGTTATCGAAGTAGATCACAGTGGGGAGAAGTGAAGAAGGAAAGGGGTAAAGTAGCAGAGAATCTCTGTGGTCGGTAGTGGCTACTGCAAGCTGACTTCGAAGTTGGCGCCGTCGAGAATGCCGAGGGCTTCACCGACAAGAAAGAGCGAACCGGCGACGAGGGTCTTGCCTTCTCGTTTTTGCGCTGCTCCAAGGGCCACTTCAAGCGAGGCGAAGTCTTCGACCTGAATCGCTTCGCCACCGGCCTCGACAAGCGCTGCTTTCATTTCCTCAACCGACAATTTCCGCTCGGACCGGATCGGGACAAAGGCCACCGTCTCGACAATCGGGAGGAGCTCACGGAAAATGTCAGTGACCGCCTTGGACTCTGCCGCTCCGAAAATGAGGGTGGCTTTTTCATTCGGAAAGATCTCCTGCCAGGTTTGGCAAAGCGCTCTCGCCGCCGCTTCGTTATGCGCGCCATCGACGACGAGATTTTCTCCCAATTGCTGGAAACGGCCCGGCCAGCGAGTTTCTGCGAGTGATTGTTGAATTCCTTCCTGCGTGAGTTGTTCGCCCGCAATTCGGCAAGTCGCTTCAACCGCGAGAGCGGCATTCTCACGCTGATGAGCTCCTGCGAGACCGAGCTCCCATTCCGGAGGGAGCGGGTGAGCCTCGATACAGGGAATGCCAAGGGTGAGCGCTTTTCTTCCGACGACGTCGCGAGCATCTGGATGCAGGTCGGCAACGACGACGGGAACGGTAGGCTTTAAGATACCGGCCTTTTCTCCGG
>JARGOD010000106.1 GCA_029210205.1 Verrucomicrobiales bacterium
GAACAACCTGGCTACCCGAAGGCTCATTCTATGAGACCTACGCTGATGGACGGGAGCAGAGGCGGCAACGGATTATCGGAGCATTAAAGGGAAATCCGAGGCCTCCTGCGCGAACCTTGCTTGCCGGATTCAGGAACTTCGCGAGTCGTGAGCAGGCAGCACGCGTCTTCGATGAACTCCTTGTGAAGCGACTCACCCTGGATCAGTAAAAGATCAATACTTGTGTATTGATTTTATAGTAATTATAATATACCTTGAGCACAATTTGATCAATTTGGAGATGAACCGTCAAACTGACACCCGATTCTACCTGTCGAAAAGAGGGATGAGAGCGCTCGCACTAGTCTGCGCGCTCTCAACTGTTCCCAGTGCTTTCGCGGGTCTAATCATTAACGAGATGTTTCGTGGAAACTCGACCGGAGATGACTACGTGGAGTTTCTTGTCACTTCGGATATTACCCTTCAGGAACTGGATGGCCTTTGGTTCGGTGACTCCAATTTCTTCACCACGGCCGTGAATCGTGAGAATACCTTCAATGCAGCTGAAATCATTACAGGAAGCTCTTTCTTTAGCGCAACGACTGACACAATCCTCGCCGGATCACTGATCGTCGCAGGAGGATCGAATCTTGCCGCCGACTTTAACTACTCTCCCAGCGTTGCCGCGACGACAGATTCCGACGCGTGGAACCTAACTCTCACTTCGGGATCTGGAATTACGACAACCGCTGGAGCGGATCCCTTTGATCTCGGAGGTTTTGGTGACGCGGTATGGGTCAGCGAATCCCGCCCAACTTCAGGCTCCGGCACCGATGACTTCATTTCTGCGGTCGGGTATGGATGGTTTCAAGGGGCAATCGGTCAGGAAATTGAAGCTCGTGAACTCGCAGGAGACGAGGCATTTCAGGTTCTGAATCCGGGAGCCGAATGGGATGGCGTGCTCAATCCAAACGCTTCACTTTCAAATCAGGCAGCTGGCGGTGGTGTCGATTTCGCCGGAAGCGAAGGAGCCCCGGTTACAGCGGGTGCTCACAATGGTGGAGCCAACGAAGACGTCACCTACGACCTCCGGGCCGTTCCTGAACCTTCGGCAATTCTGCCCTGCATTTTCATCGCCGCCTTTGGAATCTTCCTCTACTGGCAAAACCGTGGGGACTCTCTCGAAGAATCGACCACCTAGTGCCAAACACAGATATGGCCATTCCCGATCAACTCTACTCAAAGACGACTTTCCCGCGGACTGTCGCCTTAAGCGTTCTGACCCTCTCAATTTTCCTGTCCGCAACGAACGCAGGTTTGATCATCAATGAACTGTTCCGTGGCAATAACGACGAACAAAACTACGTTGAATTTCTCGTTACATCTGACCTGACGCTACTGGAACTTGATGGAATCTGGTTCGGTGACTCTCGCGCGAATACGAGAGACATCTCGAGGGAGCGAAACTTCAACAGCGCCGAAATCATTTCGAATTCCTCATATTTCAGTACGACCGCAGATGTTGTCAAAGCGGGAACGTTCTTAACGGTAGGCGGCTCCCAGGTGACCACTGATTTCACCTACAATCCTAATAGTACCACACCAAATGATTCCGACAGCTGGAACATCACCCTCCAAAACGGGAGCGGCTTCGGATCAGGCGGAGGAGGCCCATCCCTCTTCAATATCAATCGAAACGGTGAGGTGATCTGGGTGAGCAGTTCCCGTCCTTCGGATGGAGCAGGAACGAGTGACTTCATATCAGCTATAGCGCTTGATAGTAATCCAGGGACTCTTGCTCTTGAAGTCGAAACGATCGCGCAATCCGGCAATGAAGCATTCCAGCTAGTCACAGGTGCCGACTTTGATGGAAGGATCAGTCGCGGAAATTCACTCTCGAACCTGAATGGAGAAGCTGTTGATTTCTCCGGTTCTGAAACAGCTGGAGGATCTCTTGGCGTTGCCACCGCAGGCAGCATTAACAATTCAAATTTTGCGTATGATCTGAGAGCAGTGCCGGAGCCGTCTGCAATCATCCCTGCCTTATTCGTGATTGCCTTAGGATTCTTTTTCGCGACCCGTTCCCTCCGTGGGGCGAGCACGACAGAGGCGATCTAATCCACCCCAACTCCTTAAATGAAACTCGACCGCATCACGATGACTAAGAGCCTGCTTGTCGGGGGTACCATCGCAATGCTCGGCCTCGGTTTCTGGAAGCGGGACGGGATTTCAAAACGCATCAATCACGCGAGGGCCGACGCGCATTTGAACAATGCCATTGAAGCAGGAGGAGAAGCTGACTGGAAACGGTCCGAGCGTCTCTGTCTCGCCGCCTGGCAACTCAAAGAAGGTGATTCTGACATCCTGAGACAGCTGTTTACGAGTGCGCGGGAGTTGAAGTCCAAACATCTACTCATTGCTGCCAGTGCTCTTTTTGATCATCCCGAATCATCCCCCGAAGACCGACTCACAGTGCTCGATCTTCACCTTGAGATGGGAGACTACGTCGGCTTGAAGGGAATGCTAACCCGACTCAGTGACAAGGAATTGGAATCCCCGGCCGCGAAGCACATCGGCATTCGATTTTTTCTAGCCCGAGATGATGGGCGCCGCGCACTGGCCCTGACAAAAAAGCTGCTCGAGACTCGAACGGATCCCGGTGATCTGCTCCTCGCTGCGGAAGTTTATGCCCGCGTTCCAACTCGAAACAACGAGTCCCAAATCGAAGCGCAGAACATTATTTTCGACCTCTTTCTTCAAAGTGACGATACCTCGATTTCTCTGGCCGCATTTTCATTGCTAACAAACATTCAAAAATCTCTCTGGTTGGAGACATATCTTTCTGAGGTTGAAGCTCGCCTTCATTCATTCCGGAGCGAAGAAATAGATATCCCCCTTCCGGTCGAGTTTCTCGCCCGGGAAATCGCGATGCACCTCCATCCCGCGACAGAAGAAGAGGTGATTGAAAAAGCGATCGCAACCTACAGGGACTCCGAGTCGATTGCGCTGGGCGAATGGTTTATGCGGCTCAACCGGCCTGAACTCGTTGAAAAGGCACTCACTTTCGATGCAGCACGTAAATCCGGCGTAGCATCGCGAGTCCTGGTGAGGAGTCTCATCGCTCAGGAAGAATGGGAAACTGCTTCACGCTTTCTTTCCCGGCCTCATCCAGAGATTCCACCCATGGTTGTCATGAGTCTGAGGGCAGTCGTCTCGGAAGGACTTGGCCAGGAAGCGAATGCAAGTTCCTACTGGGACCGCGCGTTTGATCACGCCAAGCTCGCCGGGGGAAGGTCCGGCCTCATTGAACTTGCAAGAGTTGCTTCAGCGGCAGGACGAAAAAACATTCGGAATCGTGCCCTTACAGAAGCACTAAAACGTCCTTCGAGCATCAATCTTGCCGCCGAAGACGTTGCCTTTCTCTTTGCACATCTCTCAGACAATGACGAATCCGACAATCTCCTGGCGATCAGTCGCAATCTCCTCAGCTCAGAGCCGTCTAATCCTGTTTTGATCAACAACGTCACCTGGTTGGAGCTTGTGACAGGACGCACTCCCGGCGCCTCGACAATCGGACGTCTCGTCATGAAGCACCCCGAAATTAAAGCTCTACGTAGCACCTGGACTCTTGCCCTCCTCGCCGAAGGCAGGAACGAAGAAGCGTTTGCCGCCGTTGCCCCCCTTGTCAGGACGGGAACTGGATCGCCTGATCTCTCCCCCACTGACCACGCCGTCATCGCCCTTGCGCACCTGCGGAATGGAAGCACCGAAATCGCTGCGTCCGCAAAATCTACGATTGACTGGGATCGCTTAATGACTGTCGAACGTCGATTTTTCACCGAGGCCCTCAGCATCTCAACGGCCTCGATCACCCATCCCTGACAAGCCACTACGATTCAGCGAATCAGCTGACGCTTGCTCATGCCCCGCTATACTTCCGCGTACAGCCTCTTTCTTGTTCTCTGGTTCGGACAGCTCTTCATTGCGCTTCTCCCCTCTTGGAGCGGAGGAAGCTACTATGATTACGGGTTCATCGCACCCTTCGCTCTCGGGTTCATTTTCGTGACGCGATGGAACGAAGCCGGACTCCCTGCAGAGGACGTTGAACAAAAACTCGTGAAGCTCGGCAAAGCGCCTCTGACCTGGTTCATTCTAGTTCCGGCCATTGCCCTTCTCTTACCGCTTCGCCTTATTGAAACAGTGGAACCCAACTGGCGCGGCCCGCTTTATCTTCATGCGTTCATCTGCCTCGCCTTTACCGCCTACTGTCAGCTCCGCCTTTTCGGCTTCAAGGCTATTCTTTCCTTCATCCCGTTTGCCGGTTTGTTAGTCCTGGCGATCCCGCTTCCCAGCCTTGTCGAAACTTCACTCATCAGCGACTTAACGGGCCGTGTCACCGAGGTCGCCGCCTACAGCGCACGGTGGGCCGGCATACCAGTAACAATCGCCGGGGACAGCCTTCTCCTTGAGAACATCCCCCTCCATGTTGCCGAAGGTTGCAGTGGAATTCGTTCTTTTCAGAGCAGCGTCTTTGTCTCTTTTCTTCTCGGAGAACTTCTGCGCCTGAAACTACCGCAGCGGCTCGTCCTCCTGGGTTCGGGCGTCATCATCGCGTTCGCCAGCAATTGCATACGCGTCAGCTATCTTGTTCGCTATGCGGATAAGCACGGCGGTGAAAATCTCAATCAGCTTCACGATGACACCGGCGTCATCTCTCTTATCGTGACATTCGCAGCTCTCTTCCTCGTCGGATTTCTCCTGAGACCACGCCCCGCTGTCTCTAACTAAAACAGGTTACGCCTCTTCCAATACCTTTTCTTCGATGCTGAAGCCCGCATGATGCTTGCGGGCTTTTTCGTGTCTGCGTGGCGGGTTTTTGCGTCTTGATAAGTCGCGCCAGAAGCAACCCAGAAAAACGACAAAAGGCAACTGCACGGCCGGAATCTGGAAAGGGAAGTCAAACATAGAGTGCACGAGAACTCCGACCAGGGCGAGGGCAGCACAACTTGCTGAAAGTTCGAGACGCCTGCTCTTGACCGCATCCTCGATTTGTCTCACACCTCTGGAGAGTCCTCCAAAAACAAGAATCCCAATGGCGGCAAAACCAGCCCACCCCCATTCGATCACTGTCTGCAAAATATCCTGATGCGCATGGATCCAGATTCCTGACGCTCCTCCTTCCTGCCCCAAGGTATAAAATGGAAAAATGAGATGAAACGTTCCCGGGCCCATTCCCCAAACGCCGCTTTCACGAACTGCACCCAGACACGATTCGTAAACTGACCAGCGTCCGGTGATTCCATCTCCTACCTGCCATGCTTCAGACCATTGGGTCCAGTTCGTAACCGCACCGGGAAGAATGCTGACTGCCGCAACTCCGACAACTGCAGCCATCGAAACACTGGCAGCCCGCCAATTGCGTTCCTTCCAGAAAATTTGCTTACGGTATCGAATCACAGCAAGCGCAAACAGCGCGAACCCGATCAATTGCCCTCCTTTCGAAGAATTCACAAAAACGGCGAGAAAGGTGAAGACGAGAACCACGAGCCAGAAGGATCTTGAGAATCCGGACCCCGGACGATGACAATCCCGAAGCCACAGTGCGAGGGCCGCCGGCCAGCAGAGGTTCAAGAATGTGGCAGCGTTGGCGTGATATCGAAAGGCAGCAAAAAAGAGATGGCCCGACTGCTCCGGCGTTGCCCATAGCATGGAATCGACATCCCCTGCCTTCTGGTAGATACCCAGCATCGCGGTGACAAATCCACTGAGTGCAACCGTCGTCAGAATCCACCAGCGAACGCGACGATCCGGAGAAAGGTCAATGACGACGAGTAAAGCCATGAAAAGCGCAATGCTATGCAGCACGACGGGCCCTGAAGCACAGACATCGACGGTTCCGGGTAGATATGAAACCGCTGACGAGAGAGGCACGAGCGACCAGCTATCGGCTTCAAAGGCGAACTTGGGATTCGCGAGGTGGGCTGCTCCCATCATGATCAAAAAAAGACCCGGTCCAACGAGCCATCTTGAGAATCCGGGAATCCGTCTTTCATGACACAAAAGGCCTCCCCAACAGAGAAAAGTGACTAGCAAAAGCCCATCAATTACCAGCCTGGTGGAGGGCGTCGTCCCTCCAAAGAGAATCGGCGCTATGAAGATGGCCAACAGCAAGGGGAGGAGAACCCAGAACTTTCGTTCCGTAAAAACCGTGGTGGAGTCACTCATTCTCTATCCCTTTTCACGATAGCTATCGCTCGATGGACCATACCCATACTCGACACCTCCGGTGTAAGAGTAGTAGTAGCCGTAGCCGACTTTCGTCCGGGGCCGCGGAAGACCGTTAGCCACAAGTCCTACCGGTTCCGTGCGATTTTCACGCAACAGTCTCAACGCCCGCATGATCGCCCCTTTCGGAGTTTTGCTCATGCGACAGACGAGAACAACCGAACCTGCGAGCCGGGCCAGGGGAATACTGTCACTCACAGGAACAAGCGGTGCAGAATCAATCACAATTCGGTCGAAGTAGTCTTCGAGCCTTTCCATGAGACGCGGGAGCCTCTTGCCTCCAAGCAACTCAGCAGCATTCGGAACATGTGTACCCGCAGGAAAGAGATAGAGTTTTTTGGAGGCTCCGCTCTTCTGGATGATTTCTTTAATTGGCTTCCTCACGCCGAGGTGATCCGTCAAACCGGGGCTGTCTTTGTCGTAGCCAAAGAACTCATGCTGAATCGACTGTCTCAAATCAGCATCAATGAGAAGTGTCCTCTCACCCTGTTTCGCAAATGAGAGCGCCAAATTCGAAGCAACCCAGCTCTTGCCCTCACCGGACTCCGCGCTGCTGATGAGAAAGGTTTTTCCATTTTTCTCCTCTGCGAGAAAAGTCAGACCGGTTCGAAGGGTGCGAACAGACTCCGATTGATGATTGTCGGAATCTTCATTCAAGGCGAGCCGGTTCGGTGCATCCTTGTCGCGCGCAGGGGTCGGCATCGCACCGACAACAGAAAGGCTCGTAAGCGTCTCCAGTTCAAGGACGGTCCGAACCGTTGGATCAAGAAATCCGATTAATAGAATGAAGCCGATACCAAGAGCGGAACCGGCGAGTGTGTATTTCGAAACGATCTCTTTCCGGTTCGGCCCAACCGGCGAAGCGGCCAGGTTTGGCGGCTGAACGATATCAAATCGTTTGCGCTCGAACCCTTTCGAAACATTTCCTTCACCGAGTTTTGTGATGAGGTTATCGTAAATCTGTTGTTCAGACTCCAGTCGTCGGTTCAAAACCCCGGAGCGGGTCGTCACGAGCTGAACTTTGGAACTGATGCGTTTTTCAGGAGCGACATTCACCAGTCTCGCCTCCTCCTCAGCCCAGTACTCAGCCTCGTTTTCAGAAAGAGCCACGACCTGATCGAGTTCGTTCTCGAAGCGTGCATTCAAAATCTCGCGATGACGCTTTGCTTCAACCAGAGCGGGCCACTTGGGAAGGTAACGCTTTTCCATTTCCGCGATGACGTTCTCCAGATTCCTGATCTCATTACTGAGTCCGAGGCACTCATTGTAAAGCTGAATGGCACGATCCAGAGAAAGCATCTCGTCTTTTATCCGATCCGAACTCTCAAGAATATATTCGAGCGCATAATCGGATGAACCAGCAAGTTTCGATTCCGTGGAGCGCTCATACTCCGCAATAAGACCCACGAGAGTATCGCGGGCCACCTTTGGGTCCGAGTGAGAAGCCACGAGATCGAGCAGATTCGTTTCCTCACGCCATCGAACCGTGACCCATCCACGCATCATTCCGGCAAGCGCCTCGTCGCTGATTTGTGCCCGGGGTGGGTTCCATGATTTGCCCCAGGGAGCTACGAAATTTTTCGGGACAAGCCCGTCCCGGTTTGCAAAGAGATGCCCTTTCGCGACACCTTCGTAGAGAGAGGGAAGCTTCAGTTTCTCTGATGCGGAAAGCATCTGTGCCGCCCCATTCATTCGAATCTTCTCTTCCTCGCCAACATCAGCAGCCTCAGTATTGGTACGCAGAATTTCGATGGTGGCGTATGAGCGGAAAGACGGGGGAGTCCTCGAATGTACATAGGTTCCCAGAAGATATCCGCCGACACACAAAATCAGAAAGATCCAGAAACGCCGAAAGAACAATCTCAAAAAATCATGAGGCCCCCTTCCACCGGGAGTCAGTGGCTGGTAGTCTTTGAAGGGCTGTTCGTGATGATTCATCAAGATTTCATCAATCTATCTTTATTTTATTGAAATTACAATAATTATAAAATGCAAAGCATCTGCTTAGAACGGGATCTCTATTCCTAAAAAATGCTCTCCGCGACGGTCACGGTGTCATTGGCTTCCAGTAAAAAAGGTTTCGTCTGCTGTCTTTGCATTCTCGCCACATTGAGTTCGAAGGTTTTGATACCTTCGTTCGTCGTCCGTCTCACAATCACTTTTCCAGGCCGGGCCATCGGAGTGAATCCACCGGCTGCGGCAATTGCTGAAATCACATCAAACTGGCCATCAGGACTTATCTGCACTGGTCCCGGTGCTTTGACCTGCCCCATCACATTCACTGTCGCGACCACCGCACTTGCCCTGATCAGAGCCGGAACGGTCAGTGTATCGCCATCTCTCAGGGACATCGACCCATCGACATCGAGGCTCAGTCTCTGTGTCGTGACGCTGATTCCGTTCTTTCGCTTCAGTTCAATACCGTACTTGTTACCACGGTCCCGGACGCCTCCAGAGGCCGCGATTGCATCGAAGAGACTGAGAACCTTGTCAGAATTGAAAACAACGTGTCCGGGCGAATTCACTTCGCCGATTACGACAACCCGCCCCTCAGTGGCCTCGGCTTCTTCATCGAGCGCAACAACGACCTGCGCATCGCGAATGTAGTCTAACTCAAGGCGCGCCTCGACGTCAGCAGCCACCTCGCTCGCTGTTCTTCCTGCAGCTTCAATGCGGCCGAGAAGCGGATACATGATTACCCCGTCGCTCGTGACTTCGAACAGTCCTGACAGGGATCCTTCGTTAAAGACGTCGATGCGGACAGAGTCACCGTTCGAGAGCTTCTCTCCGGCGCCATCGGCAGCGAAGTTTGACATCAAACAAAATGCTATCACAAGAGCTGAACAGTATGTCTTCATGAGATTATTGATTCGGGTTAAAGGGGGAAACGATTTTTCCCGCTGTGTTCGCAGGATTGGCAGTGCGGTCACCGAAGGTGCCCGTGGGAAGAAGTTGCAGATTAACGGACGTCACCCCGGTCGTTGAATCCGGATCGAACGGGAAGCGTTCCGCCCTGATCTGGTTTCCTTTTTCATCCGCGATGACCAGCTGGTAGATGCCGGCAGGCAGATCTTCAAAAGTCACTTTTCCTTCAGAAAATTCCGTGTAGCGATGATTCAGGAGAACGCTCCCCTGCTCATTGATTACCCGGACGATCTGAGGCTCCATGACTCCTTCACCAATTTGAAGGTCCGCTTTGTGCGAGGTATTCCATGAGAGCCGAAGCTGCGGAGGAGTTGCGGAAACCGTCAGAAGCGGTACTACGATGAATGCTAGAATGATGTATTTTCCTCTCTTCATTTCAGTATTGGAAGCCCACCCGCACTCCAGTGACGCTCTGCTCAAACTCCCGGGTGCGATCATTGGAGTTGTTTCGATTGTATTGGTAAAAAACATCGATCGAGCCATCGAGTTTCTGTCCGATTTTAATGGGATAGCCCAGGTTCACTCCGGCTTTGAAAAATTCATCCTCACGGCCTCCTGCATTCAAAGCCGTTGATGACCCGAAATAGTCGGCCTTCTCAATTCCGGCCGAAGCCGTGAGTCTCAGTTTGTCTCCGAGTCGCTGATTCAGCCGGATAATCACATCGCTTGCTTCAAAAGACCCATCGCCGCTCACGTATGAGGGTCTCACAAAGCGATTCGCACGAAGCTCCCATCGAGTGCGCTCCGAAGCATCCCAGGTCACACCCGTCGAGTAGACCAGACTGTTAACACTTTGATTGACGACTCCGCCAAGATCGCGGCGCTCATAGCCGAACGAAGCGTCAATCGTCGTCTTTGAAGACATCCGGTAACGCATCCGGAATGAAGGAGTCATCGTTTGCTGCCGGGCAAGTCCGTCAAAGTCATCTGAGCCGAGGCGCAGCCCGAATCCCAACTCAGTCTTCGGGGCAAACCCCGGCTCGAAATACCACGCGAGGTCTGCTGCATACCCCCTTCCGTCGTTCAAGCCTGCGCCGCTGAAGTTCCTTGAAAAATACTCAAACCTCGCCTCAAGGCTGCCATGCGGAAGCTCCCGGTGAATTGAGAAAATTGAATTCAGGTCATCACTTGCGGCACGACGCGTCTCGCGACTCAACTCATCATACTCAGATAGATTACCGTTACTTCTCCGGTAGGTTGAGGAGAGACGAAATCGAGTCCGCGATTTTTTCAGTCCAATCTGAGTGTGGAGAAGATGATCAAGACTCCCTCCGCCCGGACTGAAAGACGCATCTTCGTATCCAAATTTGGTGCCAATGTATTTGAGTTGGAGAAAGCTTCCTTCCTGAGAGGAATCCCCCATTTTGAAATCGAATCCAAAATCCAATATCGAGATCCCCGTTCCCTCGCCATTGGGGATCAGGTTAGGGTTCGTGTCGAACAAATAGGTTCCTCCGGCAAAAAGGTCGACCTTAACTTTTTTCTTCGGCAGCTCGAGACTTGCTTTGTCGGAAGCCTTTTCGTCCACAACCGTTTCCGGACTACCCTGAGAAGCCCAATACGGGAGACCCACATCGGCACCCATCAGCGCTGGGACCAGAATCGACGTCACGAGGATTGCTCTCACTGTTCCGGGATTAGCCATCCACAACCTCCCCAAATTCGAGTTCCAACTCCGCATCGCTCTCCCGTCGTAGTCGGGAAACCTGATGATGAGCAGAGCTTGCCGCAGCAGTGACATGAATAGATTCTTCATCCACAGGCTCCTCAGATATTCCGAGATGGGGCGGAGAATCACCCCACTTGGCAATGCCATCCATGAGGGCCGGAAGGAAACAGCGGACAACACGTTCCCACTGGCGACTTTCACTGGTCGCCTTGAGGCACAGAACTTGCCACTCCCGTCCCTCAGAAATACGATGAGAAATCAAGCAGTGCCCCAGAAGTTCAGGTCCCGGCGAATGCTCCGAACATTCACGGGGAAAGATCGCCACTTTTGCCATCGAATCGCGAAAGAGCGTCCAGTAGCGCTCCGGCGAGTCGACACGATCCAATTCGTGAGCGAGGACCTGAGATAATGCATACGCATAGCGGATTTCTTTACGCAGTGAGATGATCTCACGCGCAAGGCGCCTTGCATCCCGTATCGTGTGCGGCAGGCCGACGAGTCGAAGAATTCCAAAAACGGCAATAATCCCGACCATTCCCGCGATTGGAAGCATGTATCCCTGAGATATAAAAACACTGAGTCCAAGAAGGCTCAAACCGGAAACGACACCATAGAGGACCAGTAAAATCGTACGCTTCGAAAAACCGAGAGTGATGAGGCGGTGATGCAGATGTCGGGCATCCGGCGCCATTAATGGCAAACCCGCGAGAGCGCGGCGCGTGATGGCCAGAACGGTGTCCAAAATTGGAAATCCGAGCGCGATCACAACAACGAGGAGGGCACCAAAGATCGCGCCCTTATTCGATGAGATCAGCGAAGAAGCTGCAATCACGAAGCCCAGTAGATAAGCGCCACCGTCGCCCATGTAGATCTTCGCCGGCGGCAGGTTGAAAACGAGAAACCCCGTGAGTCCTCCGACCAGCCCCACACAAAGAATCATGAGTCCCATATTCCCTGTGAGCATGCCCAGCGCCGCTAAGGTCGCGCACAGAAACAGAGAAATCCCTCCGGCGAGCCCATCCATCCCATCGATCAAATTGATCAAATTTGGCAAAGCAACGAACCAGGCCATTGTTAAAATCAGAGAAAATCCTCCCAATTCGAAAGATCCATCACCAAATGGATTCGAAACACACTCAATGCGCATCCCTGCTGAATAAGCCGCAACCCCCACCATGATTTGCACGAAGAGTTTCACCTTTGCCGGCAGGTGAAAGAGATCATCGCAAAATCCAAGTAAAAACATGACGCTTCCGAGAACGAGAAATGCCGTTCCCAACATCGGAGCCTGCTGACCCGACGACGCAAAAATCGAAAAAAGATAGCTGGTCAAAAAGCACACAAAGAGAGGCAGTCCTCCGACTCGAAGGACTGGAGTCGTCTGCATCTTTCGCACTCCGTCTCCTCCATCCACTCCCTGCCGGAAGCTCCAAAAGCGGCGAATTAAGGCAATACCGATCACCGCAACACCGAAGGTCACGACTAAGACGACAGCAATTTTCCCGTATTCAAACATACATATTCCGAGAGGTTCTGCGCGATTCAAACGGTGCGCGAGCCCATCAGTGAGCCACTCGTTAACCGACCGGAAAAGCAAAGGTATGACCTCTTCAAACCTATCTTAATTATCATTTTTATGGAAATTATATCAAAACACCGGGTATTTCCACCATTTTCTTAACAATTGGCGAATTGCTGTCTCAGGCAGAAAATCGGGACCGCACCCGAACAGCCGGGTTTCCTGCATAGACTGCATTGGGTTCCGCATCCGAAGAGAGAACTGCCCCCAACCCGATGACCGACTCCGCTCCGACCTTGCAACCCGGAGCAACGACTGCCTTTGCCGCTACCCAGGCGCCCTCGCTGATGAGGACAGGATCCAGCTTCAAATCGAACTTCTCACTCCGATAGTCATGATTTCCCGTCAGAATATAGGCACCCTGAGAAATTACCACGTTAGCTCCAATCGTGACTTGAGCAGGATTATCAATCCATACACGCTCACCCAGCCAGGCATTAGTCCCGACCTCAAGAAACCAGGGATACTTGATCTTCACCTGAGGTTTGATCACCACCTCCGGCCCAATCGACGCCCCGAACCACCGCAGCAAAGAAGCCTTCCAGGAAGACGGCCACGGAATCAGGGTTTCAAAGAAAACCAAACTCGTGAGATACCAGAGGACCCGCTTGAACAGGCTGCCGGGACAGTAGGAAACATTGTCATACTCGCTCAGATTCACCCGAACTCGACTTTCACCCGCGTCTTCCTGCATGGAAGCAGTAAATCCCAAGTCCCCTCGCCTGTCGTGCAAAAAGAGGGATTTGAATTGAAGAGTCTACTTCGTCGACTCTTCCTGCCGCTGGAGTGAGGCCTTCAGGCCTTTTCAGTTGAGCACCGCTCAACAGGCAATCCCGACCTGCGGTCGGGGGTTACGGTTTTTGGAAATTCGACCGGTAAAACCTTCGATGGAGCTTTTCCTTAAAACGTACGTGAAGAGGGATTTGAATTGAAGAGTCCACTTCGTTGACTCTTCCTGCCGCTGGAGTGAGGCCTTCAGGCCTTTTCAGTTGAGCACCGCGCCACAGGCAATCCCGACCTGCGGTCGGGGGTTAAGCGCTTTGGAAATTTGACCGCTTAAACCTTTGATGGAGCTTTTCCTGAAAACGTACGTGAAGAGGGATTTGAATTGAAGAGTCCACTTTGTTGACTCTTCCTGCCGCTGGAGTGAGGCCTTCAGGCCTTTTCAGTTGAGCACCGCTCAACAGGCA
>JARGOD010000107.1:0-1914 GCA_029210205.1 Verrucomicrobiales bacterium
CACGGTGGAGGCTGGCGCAGCGGGAGCAAGGACGGCGGCCAGTGGTCTTCGCTCCCCGCGAGCTATGCAGCGAAAGGGTATGTCTGCATCTCGGTTAACTATCGGCTCACTGGCGACGGCGGTGGATTTCCAGCCTGCGTTCATGATGTGAAGAACGCGGTGCGCTGGTTCCGGGCGAATGCTGAAGAGCTTGGCCTCGATCCGAATCGAATTGGTGCCTATGGGAACTCAGCAGGCGCGCATTTAGTGTCCATGTTAGGTTTGGTGAAGCCGGGGGCTGATCTCGAAGGCGATGGCACTTTTCTCGAAGAGCCGAGCCTCGTTCAGGCGGTTTGCGCATCAGCGACGCCTTCCGATTTTTTGAGTTGGAAGGGCGAGCCGTTTCCGAATCGTGGTTTTCTCGAAGGGGACGAAGCGACCCTAACGGAACGCGCTACCGCGGCATCACCGATCAGTCATGTCGCAGAAGAGGCGCCTCCGTTTCTCTTGATTCATGCGAAGGATGACAAGGTCGTTCCTTTTCGGCAGGGGGAAGTTCTCGCAGAAAAGCTCAAGTCAGCCGGAGCGGGTGAAGTCGAGTGGATGACCTTCGAGAAAGGTGGGCACGGCGTTTTCAGTGGCGCCAAGGCGAAGACTCATCCGGCGATGGAGGCTTTCTTCGCGAAGGCTCTGAAGCTTGGTGAGTGATTAATCCGTCGTAAAGGGATAAGCAGGAAGGCCGGCTTCGTTGATCAGATTGACGACAGGTTTTGCAGCGAAGGCGTAGCGCGCGTGCTTTGGAGTGATGCCTTCCGGTGCGGTGAGGATAATGGCTTCGCCCTCGATGCGAGCCCCGGCCCGATACCATTGATTATCACCATCGCTGACCCAAAAGGCTTTCGGCGACTCGCCGTCGGAAGTGGAAAGACCCTTGGCGTGATCGAATTGAACGGTGATGGATGATCCCTCTTTTTTCATCCCGGCAAAGGTCGGACCCTGAGCGAGCAATCCGGTTTCGCCGCAGGTGTCCCGCCGTGCGAGAAGAGCGAGGCGCTCACCGATCGGGAATTTGTCTTTGGGGTGGATGTCTTTAGCATCGCCGAGATCGATGGTGCAGGCGACTGCGGTGTGGGGGAGTTCGAGGATCTTCAGCTGGTGGTCACGCATCGTTGACCAGGTCGTGATGTCGACGGCCTCGAGATCGACATTCGGGCTTCGTGCGAAACCGGGAAGCATGACACTGAGAAAGCGCCAGTCGTCCCGTCCCGTGCGCTTGCGAAGAAGTTCGAGCCAGGCGCGCTGGCTCGTGCTGTATTGGAGCATGTCTTCAGTGCTACGGGTATTGGCTTCGCCCTGGTAGTAAACCATCCCCTGTGCGGCCATCGGAATGATGGGATGGAGCATTGCGTTGTAGAGCATGTTAGGTCGGGTTCGCGCGTAGATGTTCGCGGCGCGGTGCTTCTTCGTAAGCTGTGCGTTTTCTTTGGGGTCTTTGCTGTAATTGGTGATCGTCGGAGTGCCGGCATTTGCGGCGATGATCATGTCCGTGATCGTGGTGTCGGCGAGGTGATCCTCCATCATTGCGGCAAAGTGAGGAAGCTCTTCCGTGAGCGCGGCGGGCATCCATCCTTCGAGGGAAGATGAGCCCCAGGCCGCTACGACCACGGCGACGGGAACATCGATCGCGGCTTGTAACTTGCAGGCAAAGGCCGCTGCGACCGCTGAGTCCGGAGGAGTGGTCGACCATTCTGCCCCGGTGCGTTCTTCTTCGGAAAAGGAGATGTTCTGGGAAATCTGGAGCGTCCGGACGGGTCGCTTTGCGGCGATGGTTTCTTCGACGAGAGCAGCGATGTCGGGAATACGATTGTGTCCCATTTGCATGTTGGACTGGCCGCAGCAAATCCAGACTTCACCGGCGAGAACGTCGTCGAAGCG
>JARGOD010000107.1:2014-12949 GCA_029210205.1 Verrucomicrobiales bacterium
AATGGCCTCAATCTGTATCTGGCGATCATTGCCGGAGCCTTTACCCTGCGGGCCGTGCGTTTGCTACCGATCCATTTTTTGATCTTATCGTTTCTCCTCACCGCTTCCGGCCTTGCCGAATCGAAAGGATCCTCCCCCTCGAGCCCGGAGCCAATTCGACCGTTTCTTGAGCAGTATTGTGTGAAGTGTCACGGCGGTGAAAAGGTGAAGGGCAAGCTGGACTTCGTTTCCCTGCTTGATTCGGGCGTGACCCTTGAAGAAAATTTTGAACTGTGGGCGTTGGTTCGAGAGGTTCTTGAATTTGAAGAGATGCCTCCGGAGGATGAACTCCAGCCGGGTGACAGCGATCGAAAGCATTTTTCGGCCTGGTATCAGGAACACTTCATCGACTCGGTCGAAGCAAAACCCTCACTCTTTAAACCGCGGCGATTGTCGGTGAATGAGTATCGGAATACACTTCGCTCGCTTCTTGGCTTTGATTTGGAAGTGGAGATTTTCGAAGCGGAACAAACCGTCACCGAGAAGTCCCTCGTTCGGAAATTATTGCCCACGGATCCTCCCGGAGAGAGTGGGTTCACGAATGACACTCATGGCAATCCTCTCACCACGGTAATTTGGGATCAGTATTCCTACCTCGTTGACCGTGGTCTCAATGAGTTGTTTTCCGAGGATCGAGCTGCTGAGCGAATAAGGCTGTTGGGCTCACCGCAAGACGGGAGATTCACGGTAGAGTCGGCAAAGAGCGCGCTGCAGACTTTCGCGTCACGAGCCTGGCGTCGAACGGTCCCGGCAGAGGAAATGGAGCCGTTCTTTCAACGCATCGAAGAAGCTGTCGGCGATGATATGACCGGGCTCATGAAGCGGGAGATGAAGATGATGCTGATGTCATCGCGTTTTTTTTATCGGGGACTTCTCGCGGAAGGCGTCGCAGGTGAGCAGACGAAGGTTGATGGCCACGAACTGGCGGAGCGTCTTTCCTATTTTCTCTGGGCTGACATGCCTGACGAGGAATTGTCGCGCCTCGCAGAATTGGGAGAGCTCGCTGAACCGGTGGTTCTCAAGGAGCAGATTGAACGCCTCCTCAATGATCCGGCCTCGCGAAATCTCGCCGAGAATTTCGCCGTGGAGTGGCTCGCGCTCGACGGCATTGAAGGCGTTTCCAACAACCCTCCGGTGTCTGACGCGCTCGTTTCCCAGCCGCTGGATTTCATGGATTACCTCTTCCGTGAAGATCGCCCGCTCATGGAGTTGGTCGATTCGGAGACGAGCTTCATCAACATGCATACCGCTAAATTCTATCCGGTGGACCGGAAGCAGCTGGCCAATCATCAGAAGCAGAAGGGCATCGAAGTAGAGAGTCTCCCGAATCAGAGAATCAAGATCGAGCACAACGCGGAATCACGGGGCGGTATCCTCACGATGCCGGGGGTGCTTGCGATGAACCGGGGGCCGGTGATTCGTGGCACCTGGATGCTGGAGCGAATTCTCGGAGATCATCTTGGCGAACCACCTCCGAATGTCGGGCAGGTGCCAGTGAACCAGGGTGGAGAGAAGCTTTCCTTTCGGGAGCTCTTCGAAAAGCATCGTGCTAATGTCACCTGTGCGGTGTGCCACGATAAGATCGACCCGCTCGGCTTTTCCCTTCAGGCCTACGACGATCAGGGTGTCTATCTCCGAAGCAAAGAAGCGATCGCGGCGACTCGTAAGAAAAAGGATTCGGGAGAGATTAAAATCCCTTCGCTCGACACCACCGGTCAGCTCCCAACGGGTGAGACATTCACGGATTTCGCTGACTTGAAGAGCATTCTCATGACAACACAGCGCCGTGCCGTGGTGCGGAATTTCGTCGAGAGGACCCTTTCATATGCGCTTTGCCGCAAGTTGGAAATTTACGACCAGCCCACGATCGATGAGATCACGGATCGGCTCATCGAAAAGGAGGGCACTTTCAGAGAGCTTGTCCACGAGGTCGTTTTCAGTCTACCCTTCCAGGAAACCATTTTCCCTGACGCGAACTCATGAAAAGCCGACCTCTCAATCGCCGCACCTTTCTCCGTGGATTCGCCGGCGCCGCTCTTCCCCTGCCCTTCCTTAACTTGATGGAATCAAGCGCGGCCTCTGCCGATGGTGGTGAGACGCCGCTGCGCTTCATGACGCTGTTCAAGCCGAACGGGGTTCACCCTCCGTCTTGGAACATCAACGGAGGTTCGGAATCGGACTTTCGGATGTCGCCGCTGATGCAGCCTTTTGCGAAGCATAAGGAGGACCTCATCATTCTCGATAACATGGGGGATTTCGGTTTTTCCTCTCATGCCAATTCGACGCGCCGTTTCCTCGCGGGACATCATCAGAATACAAAATCCGCCTCGGTCGATCAGCTTATCGCGGAGCGTATCGGAGGGAATACGCCTCATCGTTCCCTCGAACTCACGACAGAAGGGCTCTTTCCGGGACAGTTCGGATGCAGCTACATTTCCTATGATCAAAAGGGAAATCCGATTCCTCGGGAAAGTGATCCTCAATTGATCTTTGACCGCCTGTTCCGGAATCCGATGAGTGTCCCTCAGAAGCGGAAGGAAATGGTGAGCCTTCTCGACCGTGTCAGCGATGATGCCAAGTCTCTCTCCCGGAAGGCTGGCTATGAAGACAAGGCGACCCTCGACGAGTATCTCACCGTCGTTCGCGAAACGGAGAAGCGGCTCGAAAATCTGAAAACGGTCGGCAATCAACCGAAGATCGATTTTTCCACGCTCGAACGTCCCGGCCGCGCTGCCGACATGAACGAGCAGGTCGAGACGATGATCGATCTTATCACACTGGCTCTCTGGACAGACTCGACCCGCTGCGCCACCTACATGCTCGGCAACAGCAACAGCCGGATGGTCTTCGACTTTCTCGGCGTGAAAGAGCAACACCACTACCTCTCCCATTTCTTCCGGAACTTCAGCCGTGAAAACCTCGATGGCCTGCTCAAGATCAGTCTCTGGCACATGGAGAAATTCGACTACCTCCTCAAGCGCATGAAATCGTTCAAGGACCGTGACGGTACCCTTCTCGATAACAGCGTCGTTCTCTTCGGATCGGGGATGGGTCACAGCGACAACCACACCGCGACGCGGATCCCACTGGTTCTCGCCGGACAGGGTGGTGGGCGACTGAAGACGGGGCGTTATCTCCGCTATAACGAGAATCAGGAGCTTGGCCGCCTGCACCTTTCCCTTCTCGATCTATTTGATGTGAAGCACGATTCCTACGCCGGAGCGACCGCTCCTTTGACAGGGCTCGATGGCGGGCATTTTGTTCCCCACCGTGAAAGGAAGTTCGATAGCTGGACCAAGGTTGGAAGCGGCAAGGTGACCGTCCAGGGTCGACTCCGGATGTCAGACGATCTCAATGAAGCGAAGGTCTTCTTCGTCGATGTGGAAGGCCGCGCCCCGGTGCGGGTTGAGGTGGCGTTTCGGGACTTCCACGACTTCAATCTTGCCTATCACTGCGGCAACGCGATCACACTCACTGGCAACGGCTCCGATCAGGGCGGACAACTGGTCATCACGAAAGTGACCGATTTAAAATCAGTTTTCGGGAAAATGCCCGGGAGCAAGCGCGGTTGAGCGGGATCCGTGAGCCCGCTCTAGTGTTTTATTTCGATCCGATCATTTTGAAGCTGTGACACTCCGCTTCAGGGGTGGAGCTAGTCTTCGACCTTCACCGACAGGTTGGAAATACCCCCGTTGAACGGAGTGTCAGGAGCGAGTTCGTCGACTGGATTCCGGTCGTCGTGACCCACGCAAAAATTCTCCTGAGGATGGCGCCCCAACCGGCCGGGGAGTGTTGAAACGACCTGAGATTCTTCGTTGATGCGTAAGGTGAGTTCCCTCGCTTCGCTTACGGAAACCGAAATCTTTTTGAGATTCGTAGGCAGAGGTGCCCGGGTCCGGGAGACATCGTTTGAGGTGGTTCTTAAGGCGAAAACGATTTCCTCCCCGGTGGAGTAAATCGAATACCCGACCGCACTTCCGCCGTGGGCAATGATGACTCCTTTGGGCGTGACGTCAGGCTCTCCTGAGATCGTGCAGTGAATCGAAAAACTGCGCTTCGCTAACTGAGGGGCCGCATCGGGTTCGAGGACTGATCCATTCTTCAACTTCCCCCAGGCAATCGGTGGAGAGGGTATTTTCTTCTGCGACGGCTTCTTTCCCTTGGGTTCTTGCGGATAGAGCGGAACCGGATTCTCCACCTCTCCTGCGGGGCGGGTATTTTCCGCCATTTCTATAATCATGGCATCCGCGAGCTCTTGCAGTCTTGCGACGATCTCAGGGTTCGCGGCGGCGAGGTCCGTGACTTCTCCGATCTCTTCATCGAGGTTGTAGAGGCGCCCGCCTTTGGCAAGATCGGCCGGTTTCTCTTTCAGTCCCATCCCCGGGCTTTGCGCGGTGATCGCGAGTTTCCACGATCCTGAGCGGACGGCCTGGAGTTTGGTTCCGTGAAAATAATACCAGGCTTCGCGTTCGGTTTTGTCAGCCTTTCCCGTGAGGACCGTTGAAAGGTCGTAGCCGTCGATTTTGATTTCTTCACGCAATTCACCACCTGCGAGCGAAACGAAGGTTGGGAGAAGGTCGGTCGTTCCGGATATTGCATCGGACTCGGATCCTGCGGCGATCTTGCCGGGCCAACGAACAATCGTCGGTTCCCGGACCCCGCCTTCGAGGGTGCCTCCTTTTGCTCCTCGCAATGGAGTCGCGACACCTCCATCGGTGCCCTTTGAGGCCCACGGTCCGTTGTCTGAGGTGAAGATGACGAGGGTGTTTTCGTCGACTCCCTGCTCCTTGAGCGCATCGAGAACCTGACCGACGCTCCAGTCCACTTCGGTGATCCAGTCGCCGAGGCGTCCGTTCTCCGACTGCCCCGCAAAATCAGGGTGGGGAAAAATGGGGGTGTGAATTGCGGAGTGGGGCAGGTAGAGAAAGAACGGCTCGTCTTCCTTTGCTTTCGCTTCGATGAAGGCGACTGCCTCTTCGGTGTATTGGCGGGTGATGAGGCGTTGCTCTTCATCTTCGATCAGCCTTTCCACTTCTTCGTCGCGGAGCACCGGAGTGACGCGTTTTCCGCTCTCTGTTGAGGTCCGCTGCATGTCGTTGGAAAACGGGATCCCGAAGTAGCTGTCGAACCCGACGCGAGTGGGAAGGAATTCCTTTTGATCGCCGAGGTGCCATTTGCCGAAACAGGCTGTCGCGTATCCCTGTTCTTTGAGGTAATCCGCGATGGTGTGTTCGTCAGGGTTGATTCCCTTCGGTCCGATCGGAAAAAAAACGCCGGGAACCGAAACCCGGGGAGCGTAGCTTCCGGTGAGGAGTTGTGCCCGTGACGCTGAGCAAACGGGAGCGGCGTAGAAGCTCGTGAGCTTCATCCCTTCGGCGGCCATGCGATTGAGATTCGGCGTTTGGTTGATCGTCGAGCCGAAGGGTTCGATATCGCCGTATCCCATGTCATCGATGAAGATGATGACAAAGTTGGGTTTTTCCTCTGCGGCTACGCTTGCAAAGAGAGAAACAGTGAGAAGCGAAACGAGGAGAGGGCGTAGCATAGGGCGGGATCCTAGTTCATCAGCGCGCACTTTGTCACTCGCGAACTCCGTAGACAAAAAAGCCCGCACGAAGAAACTCCGGGCGGGCTGATTTTGAGAGAGGATCGCTTACTTCGCGGCGAGTGCAGCAGGCTCTGCGGTTTCGAGATCGAAGCGGTCGAGGTTCATGACCTTGGTCCAGGCGGCGACGAAATCGCTCACAAACTTCTCTTCGGCGTCGGAACTCGCATAGGCTTCCGCGATGGCACGAAGCTGAGAGTTCGATCCGAAGACGAGGTCGACGGAGGTAGCCATGTATTTCACATCAGCCGTCTCGCGGTCTAGGCCTTCGTAGAAGTGATCGCAGTCAGAAGAGACTTTCCAGATCGTGCCGATGTCGAGCAGGTTCACGAAGAAGTCGTTCGTGAGGCTTTCAGGCGACTCCGTGAAGACTCCGAGGTCAGGGTGACCGACATTGGTGCCGAGGGCGCGCATGCCACCGACGAGGACTGTCATCTCGGGAGCCGTCAGCGTGAGGAGCTGGGCGCGATTGACAAGATTTTCCGGTGCGGGACGATCGAGCTCTTCGCCGAGGTAGTTGCGGAATCCGTCGGATTTAGGCTCAAGGGGAGCGAGTCCTTCCACATCTGTCATCTCCTGAGTCGCGTCGGTTCTACCCGCCGTGAAAGGAACAGTGATGTCGTGACCGGCATTCTTCGCGGCCGCTTCGATGCCTGCGGAACCACCAAGAACGATGAGGTCAGCGAGGGACACTTGCTTCCCACCGGATTGAGCGTCGTTAAACTCTGCCTGAATTTCTTCAAGAGCAGCGATCACTTTCGCAAGCTTCTCGGGCTGGTTCACTGCCCAGTCTTTCTGAGGAGCGAGGCGGATGCGGGCACCATTGGCCCCACCGCGATTATCGCTTCCACGAAAAGTTGAGGCAGATGCCCAGGCAGTTGAGACGAGCTCTGAGATCGTGAGATCGGAGTCAATGAGCTTGGCCTTGAGATCAGCGACGTCTGCATCGTCGATCATTTCATAGTCGGCTACTGGAACCGGATCCTGCCAAAGCAGTTCTTCGTCAGGAATCATCGATCCTAGGTAGGTCGTCGTCGGGCCCATGTCACGGTGAGTGAGCTTGAACCAGGCTCGTGCGAAAGCGTCGGCGAACTGATCTGGATTCTCGAGGAACCGCTTCGTGATCTTGGCATACTCAGGATCCTCTTTCAGCGCAAGGTCAGTCGTGAACATGACGGGCGCGTGGGTTTTCCCTTCGACGTGCGCGTCAGGAACGGTTCCGGCAGCGGCGCCGTCTTTTGGAATCCAAAGCTGAGCGCCGGCAGGTGTTTTCGTGAGCTCCCAGTCGAATGCCCAGAGGTTTGTCAGGTAGGAGTGGGACCAGACAGCAGGGGTGCTTGTCCAGGCACCTTCGAGACCACTGGTGATCGTGTCTTCGGCGTTACCCTTTCCAAAAGAGTTCATCCAGCCGAATCCCTGTGCTTCGAGAGGAGCAGCTTCCGGCTCAGGGCCGACGTTTCCTTCCGGAGGAGCAGCACCATGGCCTTTTCCGAAGGTGTGACCGCCCGCAATGAGAGCGACAGTTTCTTCGTCGTTCATCGCCATGCGGGCGAAGGTTTCACGAATGTCGACGGCTGCAGAAAGTGGGTCAGCATTTCCGTTGGGTCCTTCGGGGTTAACGTAGATCAATCCCATCTGTACGGCTCCGAGAGGGTTTTCGAGATCTCTGTCCCCGGTGTAGCGCTTGTCGCCAAGCCACTCGGTTTCAGGGCCCCAGTAGATATCTTCCTGTGGCTCCCAGACATCAGCACGACCGCCGGCGAAGCCGAAGGTTTTGAATCCCATTGATTCAAGCGCGACGTTTCCGGTGAGGATCATGAGGTCGGCCCAGGAGATGCTCTGCCCATACTTCTGTTTGATCGGCCAAAGGAGACGACGTGCTTTATCGAGGTTGCCGTTATCGGGCCAGCTATTGAGAGGAGCGAATCGCTGCGTGCCATCGGAGGCGCCGCCGCGTCCGTCAGTGACGCGATAGGTTCCGGCGCTGTGCCAGGCCATGCGAATGAAAAATGGACCGTAATGTCCGTAATCAGCGGGCCACCAATCCTGAGAGTCAGTCATGAGGTCCGTGAGGTCTTTCGTCAGTGCCTCAAGATCGAGTTTTGCGAACTCCTCGGCGTAGTCGAAGTCCTCTCCGAGTGGATTACTCTTTGTCGAATTCTGGTGAAGAATCGCGAGATTAAGCTGGTTGGGCCACCAGTCTTTGTTCGTCATCGAGCCAGCAGCGGTGTGACGGTATGGGCTCGCTTGCTTACCCATGACAGGACAGTCTTCAATGCTGCCCGCTGGATGTGCCTCGTCCTGCGCCTGGAGGAAAGGGACGTTGAGTGAAACGGCAAGAGTTGCCGCGATGAGCCAGGGGGCTCCGAGTTGCCGCGTCCGGGTCATGCCGTCCCTTGCGGTGGTTGATCTATGGTTATGGGTGGTTTTCTTCATCTTTCTAGACTTCTGGGTTTTAGGATTACGATTGGTGTTGGAAAAAGAGCTAACTGGAGGCGAGGCAATCTGGGCAAGTGCCCCAAAAAATGACTTCGGCTTCGTCGATTTTGAACCCGGAATTATCAGCTGCAGAGAGGCAGGGTCTTTCGCCGACCGCGCAATCTACGTCGGCGGTAGTTCCACAAGTTCGGCAAATGATGTGGTGATGATTGTCTCCCACTCGGGTTTCAAAAAGAGCTGGTGAGCCGGCGGGTTGGATTCGACGAATGATCCCTTTCGACGTCAGCGTTGCGAGCGCATCGTAGACGGCCTGCTTCGAGATAGCACCGATGCTGGCACGAACCTCCTCGGCGATAGTATCGGCGGTGCTGTGAGGCAACTTAGTAACCGCATTCAGCACTGCAATGCGTTGAGCCGTCACCGGAACTCCATGATTACGCAATAGAACAGTAGGATCTGACATTATTTCAGGAGTAATTCAAGATCTGGACTGAGTCAAGAAAAAGATCGGGAGCGGCCTTTCCGTAAAGCGTTACAGGGCTTGATTAGAGGAGATGGAAAGCACGAGGTTGCCGATTACTCGGCTGGCTTCTTCGGCTTGTAGACGCTCGCCGTGACAACCCCGGCAAGAACGCTGGCAAGGATTCCACCGAGCGCCCATGGCACCATAAACTGATCGGGAATTTCGACGAAGACGAAGTTGATGAGCATCCCTCCGGTTCCCATGATGCCGAGAAAGAATCCGTAGATGGCACCGCACTTGATGCCCTTCCCGCCAAAACCGAAGGCCCAGATCGTGCAGAAGCCGATCGCGATGAGGAAATAGCAAGACGCCTGCAGAGGAATGCGTTTCATCATTTCCTCCTCGGGACGCCACGCATCGGCGGTGTCTTTGTAAGACTGCCCTAACATCATGCCATGGTAGAGGAAGTCGAACAGGTAGATAACGACGGCAGTGACAATGATCGTGAGAATGAGACGGGGGATATTCATAGTGAGTTCACTTTAACCGGAATGGATTGCGAAATTGAAGCTAAAACAGCTGATCAAGAACCCGCCGCTTCGGCGAGAAAGGGGCGAATTTGGGAAAGGGAAAAGAGGCGTCATTTGACGCGATGATCATTCCTGTCGATGTTTGAATCGTTTTATTCGATTCGCTTTGCTGGTCCTCATGAGGTGTCATGGACAGATGAGTCGACTTGCCCTTTACTTTCTCGCAGCTTTTTCTTTGCTTGCTGCTTCATGCGGAAGAGTTCACACACTTACTCCGGTAACGACGGAAACAGAAGCTTCCCTTCAAGCTGAGTTAGAGGGGATTTGGAAATTGGGAGAAGGTGTTTTTCACGTGGCTTTTGATAAGGCTGGCTTCGGTCATTTCGCATGGCTTGAATGGGAGGATGACCAATTCGTAAAGTCAGACGGGAGGTTCAACGCGGTGCGTTCACCGGATGATGATGAGAAGGGTTTCATCTCGCTAAACCCGGATGAAGAAGGTGAGGAGGATGGTGGCTTTCTTTTTGGTGGTTTCAAAATCGTCGGTCCCGATTCCGTTTTGCTGTGGGATACAGGTGAGCTTGAGCGCTACGAGTCACTACTCGATGAAGAGGATTTGGTGGGTGAAATGAAAGGGAGTGGTCATTCTCGAAGTGCCTTCTTTTTCGATGGACCTGAACTGGCTGCGCAAGTTGATGAGTTTGGTGAGTATTTCAATCTGGAAGACCCGATCATCATGACCCGGGTGATCCCGCGGGATCACGATGAATAGCGGCGGGTTTGAGGCGCTTGCGAAGCACCGCCGCTGTCCTAAGCTTCCTAATGATCAATGCTCGCCGCCTTCTGTCTTTCGTGAGTGGCTTTGGCCTGTTGCTTTCGCCGCTTGCTGCCGGGGAATGGACGAAACACACGATTCATCCTCCCGCGAAAGGGATGATCAATGGCGCTTCGGCGAATGACTTTGATGGCGATGGTGAGATGGATGTGATCACCTCGGTCGACGGTCAGGTCGTCGTTTTGCAGGGGCCTGATTGGAGGAAGGTGACGGTGCATCGTTTCCTGCCGGGACAGTCGAGAAACAAGCCGCGCGGGGCGTGTATCCATAGCTGCCTCATGGATGTTGATGGTGATGGCGACATGGATTTTGTCGGGTCAAATAACACCGTCTTCTGGCTCGAGTGTCCTGACGATCCTTTTTCAGGCGCGCTGTGGAGCTACCGCACGGTCGATGACGAGATTCTCGGCACTCATTGTCTCATCACCGGCGATGTGAACGGAGACGGTAAGGTCGACCTGATTGCCAACTCCGGGCGCGATGAAAAATCGACGGCGTTTCCACAATCCATCACCTGGCTCGAAGTCCCTGAAGATCCTCATGCCGCGCCAAATTGGCATCGCCATGTTTTCGCGGATGGCGACGCTCCCGGTGGTTCGCATTACACCGGATTCGGCGATGTGAATGGCGATGGTCGTCCCGACATTTCCTGCGCGGCGAAAGGTACCGAGGG
The DNA here is from genome assembly GCA_029210205.1 of Verrucomicrobiales bacterium. Classification (GTDB taxonomy): domain Bacteria; phylum Verrucomicrobiota; class Verrucomicrobiia; order Verrucomicrobiales; family DEV007; genus Arctic95D-9. Next base: position 12,599 of record JARGOD010000107.1, read on the forward strand.
TTTTGAAAACGGACAATGGTTCGCCTGGTGGGAGCAGCCGGAGGCCCCGACCTCGGTTTGGAAGAAGCATCTTCTCGCGGAGAATGAGGTGGGAGCCTCAAACATCATTCCTGCCGACTTCAATGGCGACGGGGTGACGGACTTTCTTGCGACGCGTGGCCACGGAGAAGGTGTTCTCTGGTTTCGGGGGCCGGACTTCGAGCAGATCGAGATCGATCCTGAGATTGCCTACCCTCACAGTCTCGCTATCGCCGACCTCAATGACGACGGGCACCTCGACGCGGTGACCTGCGGCAAGGAAGCGGACGGCGTCGCGAAGTGGTATGAGAACGATGGCAGCGGAAATTTCAC